>DTWD01000117.1 GCA_012963185.1 Acidobacteriota bacterium | reverse complement strand
TACGCCCTTTGAACGCCCAATCGGACTTGGCGACCAGGCCTATTTAAGCGAAGAGGAAGCTGCTATTGTCGAGGATCGTGGTGCGGACGCGCGCACAATTGACAATGCTCCAGGTGGTCGGCGAACAGTTGCTGGACGACCCTGGGAGAGCGGCTATAACGCTTTCTGGCAGGATCCGCGTGAGACGGTGGTACAGACACGGCGTACGTCCATGATTGCCGATCCGTCGTCCGGACGCGTACCAACCCGACCGGTTGCTGAAGAAAGAGCCCAGTGGTTGGTCGCGAATCGGAGCACGTCACATGAGACGATGAGTCCGTACAGTCGGTGCATCACGCGCGGCATGCCGGGGTCGATGATTCCGAATACATATAACACCGGGAATCACATTTTTCAGATTCCAGGTTACGTCATCATTTTGCATGAAATGGTACGGGAGCCTCGGATTATTCCGCTAGATGACCGACCGACGATTGACCCCAAGATCCGCCAGTGGATGGGGGATGCCCGCGGACGCTGGGAAGGTGAAACGCTCGTGGTTGAGACGACCCATTTCACCGAGAAGGGATGGATTACACCGAATCAAAATGCCGGCCGGATGCATGGTGTGCCGGTCAGCCAGGCACTGAAGCTGGTGGAACGCTTTACGCGGGTGGCGGATGACATCCTCGACTGGCAGGTGCGGGTCGAAGACCCTGAGGCCTATACGCAACCCTGGACGCTTGAACTCCCCCTACGTCGTGACATGAACTACACGGTCTATGAGTACGCGTGCCATGAAGGAAATCGGGCGGTTACAGGGATCCTTGGTTCTGCTCGGCATTTCGAACGGCAGCAATCGCAGCCATGAGCACACTGCTTGTTTATGCCAGTGCTTTTAGTGTCGCAGTCAGTAAGCGATAAAAACGTTCAACTGAACCGATGTGGACTCGTTCGTCTGGCGAGTGTGGGAATTCAATGATCGGCCCAAACGAGATCATGTCCATGCCAGGCACTTTCTTTCCAATGATGCCGCACTCAAGGCCTGCATGGATTGCCTTGACTTCGGGCTCTGTTCCTAATTCGTTCAGGTGTGTCGCTTGGACTACTTCAAGTAAGTGTGATTCTAGGTTTGGTTTCCAGCCGGGGTAGGCTGCGAATTCTTCAACAAGTGCTCCAGCTAATGTTCCACCCGCGTTAATACGTCGTCGCATTGCTTCGAGCGATGCATCAACAGACGAACGGGTACTTGTAGTGATCACCAGGGTGTTCTTATCAGATTTGGCCGTTGCGACGTTATTACTCGTCTCGACAAGGTCCGGAATTTCGTAACTCATTGCATCGACACCGTGCGGAAGCGTTGTCAGCAGACGCAAGGCTGTTAGGGTGCTCTCATGGCCCCACGCACTAGCCAGAGGCCCTGCGTCATTCACCGCGAGTGCCATGTGCGGATCGACCGATTGATATTGACTTTGAACAACAGACAGTTCTTCATTAAGTGCGTTTGCAAGGGCGTCTCGGTCGCTTGCTTTAACGACTACTGTTGCAAAGGCTTCTCGCGGAATTGCATTGTGGGCACTGCCGCCATGCAGAGAGGCGATACGGAACGGGATATTGTGCGCTGATAACAAGATACGTCCTAGAAGACAGAGTGCATTTCCACGTTGGAGGTGAATATCACATCCAGAGTGTCCACCCTTCAGTCCGGTGAAGCTCAGTGCCAAGGTGTGTTCCTCGCTAGAGGTCGGAGTTGCCGTCATGTTGAGTGTGATGTGGCTATCTCCGCCGCCAGCGCACCCGACGTAAAGAATATTTTCTTCTTCGGAATCGAGATTGATTAACTGCCGGCCATGTAACAGTGTGGCATCGACTTGTGCCGCACCGGTTAAACCCGTTTCCTCGTCAATTGTGAAAAGAAACTCGAGTGGTCCATGCGTCAGATTGAAGTCCGACATTACTGCCAGCATCGCCGCAACACCAATGCCATTGTCAGAACCGAGCGTGGTGCCTGTTGCAGTGATGTACTCGCCGTCACGTTTTGGAACAATCGCATCGGTCGAAAAGTCAAAGCCGACGCCCGTATTTTTTTCTTGAACCATGTCTAGATGTGATTGCAGGATGGTAGGTGGTGCGTTGTCATGTTCTCCTGTGCTTGGTTTGTGAACGATCACGTTTCCAGCGACATCGGTTTGATGTTTGAGACCCAGTTTGTTGGCAACCCCAAGAACATGAGTTCGTATTTGCTCTTCATCCTTCGATGCGCGAGGTACCGTGAGGATATCGTCGAAATGTTGCCAGAGTGGCACCGGTTTGAGTGCAGCGACGAATGTCATTCGGTCTCCTTAGTATCGATCGGTTTAACAAGGATGTTGAAATCGGTTTCTCGCAAGATTTTCTGCTGCATAAAAATTATTGGACTAGCCATACCGTTCTTAGTTCACTCGTTGGTAATCTGCATTTCCCAGGCGACGGAATGGGCCGCCGTCCACAGAAAATTCCTCAGTGACCTGAAAGGCTATCTCTGATGTAACCGTCATTACCCGGCGAAGTTGGTAAAGATGGTCATCGTATTCGATTGGAATTGTCACGAAACTAATTCCAATAGGACTTTGCCAATCGGCAATGCTCAGAAGTTCCACGTCGTTAGAGAGTGTTTCCTTAAACACGAGGAACTGATTTTCTGAGTCGAAACCAATGGTGACGCGCTCGGTGTAACTGTCGCCGAAGACGTCACCCACGATCGTGCCCTCGGCCCAGTTACTATCTCTTCGCCGAGTTACGGTGAGTTGACCGCTTCGAGTACCAATGCTCAGGGGAGGAAATTCTCCACCGGTGTACTCGAATGCCCACGTACCCAGAAAATACTCGATACTCTGTTCAACCTGTGGCTGCGGTACATCTCGGCGCCGTCGTTTTTTTAGTTCAACATTAAAAAGGAGGCGTTGGTCACCAAAGACCAGGCATTGAGTTCCGGTGAGGACATCGTTGTCTTCGCTAAGTCGTAGTTCGTAGCGTACGCTGAGAGAACCGAGACGTGAATCGACGGTGGTTTCAACCGTTAGTGTGCCGTTACTCAGTGTTGCACTGGTTAGTGGCGCTTCGCGCCCTGTCGCGAATCCTGACATCACGCCACTGAACTCACCGTTTGAGCTGGTGAGAGTTAGTGCGACATTCGTTGTCGCGCCTTCCGTGCCGCTCGCGTTGCCACGCCACGTCCCCAAGTACGCTTCCTCGGTCGTTTGCGCCAACACTGCTGGTGGTGCGGCTGACATCACTACAATAAACGCGAGCGTG
>DTWD01000116.1 GCA_012963185.1 Acidobacteriota bacterium | reverse complement strand
TTTGGTCGGGACGCCCCCGGACAGGAACTTCAAACCTTTCTGCCAACACTCAATCTTCCGTTGGAAGTCAGCAACAAGCTGTTTTTTCAAAATGCACTGGAGCTAGTTCCTCTTTAGTCGCAGGTAAAATAAGTTGAAATAAGACAAATATGTGGAGATTCAGAAGCCCCTCATGTTCTAGTCCTTAGGCGTTTTGTAATATTAGAGTTTGTAAGCTTGTTGACGGTTTCACAATGCGTGTTCAATTTTTGTAGACCTTTTCCTTCTTTTCAGGGATTTGGCTATCAACGCCATCGCGGTTATCGAATCACAGGTACTTTACGCCATCCTTGCCCTTCTGTAAATTCCCGAACACTGAAACACCAAATGACCAGCCGTTTTCCTCTCATGTTATCTCGACGACGAAAAAGGCTCAACCGCGATGGAGTTGCACCAGAGCCGCGGACAGCGACTAAATCGACGGGGAAGCCAATTCGATGAGCAAGATGGTCTGGCAAGCCTGCTCCCAGCGAGTGCATATCGTTGCCTGAGTGAAAAACGAGGTTGTGACTATCCCCTAAGAGCACAATTGGGCTCTCCCTCCATGGTGCTACAGGGCAAGTTCCATCTGCTGTTCGTTCTCTGACAAATGTGAGTTGTAATTGTTCCTTTGGAAGATTTTCCTCGCCTAGTGCCTTCCAAAGATCGCCTGTGATTTCGACGATGCGCATTTCGGCCTGGTAATCCCGTTTCTCAACCTCAGTTAGCCACGGCCGATCGCCAATCGCCTCGGCAATGGCCTGTGCGGCTAAGATGCAACCGTATCCAGACCAGTGCGTGTCTTGTTCACAGTATATTGGTTCCGCCTTGGTGAATCGATGTTGGATGAAAAATGGGGTTAAATCAAGCACATTCACCCCCTGTTTTCGCAAGAGATCGTAGAACTCCAGATGATTTCGGTCAACTCGTGATGGCACAGCGGTTTGATCTGAAATCTTCTCTGGATAAATCGTCGCCTTTGCTGGCACAGGAACCAAGATGAGCTCGATTCCCACTTTGTCTAGTTGTGCTTTGAAGTCGAGAATGGCGGGTAGTGGGTCTGCATGCTCTGGATTCAAAGCACGGCTCACCTTTGTTGCAGCATCTCCCCAAAATCGTCCCACGCTCAGGTGGCGAAGTTCGGGTGCGAAAAACAGCCAGCCATCTGACCCTTCGACAGCAGTGCTCCTCGCCTTTTCAGCAACTTCCGCTTGTGTACGGATGTCGGTCAGGAATTGCTGCGCCATCTGAGTGTCATCCGCATCGGCGAAAATTCCTATTATGCCGATAAAGATTACAATGGCACGGAACAGTTGCGGTTTGTCGAGGCGATTCATTTTTGCCCTTCCGTTTTCTGGCCTTGGCTCACATAGTAGAAGAACGGCAGGTCGAATTCTTCGCAATCGTTGAATTGCAACTCCGACTCCAATTGTGGGTTATCATCGAATCGCTCAAGCTCAAGCTGATAAAGGTCGCCGACCTTTTTTTCGCAAATTAATAGCACGGGTTGAAGGTCTAAAAATGCCCAGTGTGCAACCAGAATGCGCCTAGAATCCAGGCGACCTTTCAACACATTCTGCACGTCATAGGTGTGAACAACCAATGCACGTGGATATTCTTGTAACTTGGCAATCGTTGGCATCTGCGTCTTTTCACGCAGCTTCGCTTCGACAACGAATCGCGCAACAGGTTTGCGCGTTTTCAATCGCTTCGCATAGTGGGCATAATTGTGTCTTGCCTCTTCTGGGGAGAGAAAGCGGTTGTAAATGGCAACTCCTTCAAGCTTGCCCGCCCAATCTCGTTTGCCCCCCCATTCATCGCCAAACAACAACCGCTGAGACGACCAGTTGGAGAAATCCCCGCGCACCTCGCCTATCGAAAGCACACGCTCACCATTTATATAACAGACAAGTCTGCCCGGATGATACGCTACGACGATGTGATGAGGTTTACCCGCATCAATCGTGTAAAGAGTTATCTCAGGCTTTGTCCCGTCGCGATTAGTTTTCGGTGTTCGCAAGCGGAAAACGAGCTTGTCACGCTTCTGGGCCAACGCAAAGTTACGTGAATCCAGTCCGGAGGAAAACGTGATAATGCGGCGGGTACGCTTGGATGGAATCGTCACAGAGGTAATGACTGCCTCAAGGGTGAGTTGATCTGTACTCCGACAGGCGTCCAACAGTATCTGGTCAACGCCTTCGACGTCGAATGTGCCTTCTGCGAGGTCCATAGCGTAATAGCGGTCAAATTTCGCGAAGTTCCGAAGACGACCGGTGCAATATCGTGGTGTCTGTGCTTCGGCGTCAAAAATCTCGTTCGGCTGTCGGCGATTTTCCCAGAGGAACATGAGACCGTCGCGACTGCCGGGCCAGGTATTAGCCAGTGCAACCGTTTTCGATTGAGAGACGAACCCTGTCGGCGCTTTGGAAGCAGCGGATTCCTTTTGCTTCGGCCACGGCTTCCCTTTTCCTTCGCCCACAGTAAAATCACCGTACAGATTCGCTGAGTCGCCTTCTGCTTTCTTTCCCATGTGCGTGGCTTTGTTCGTACCGACCTGCATCACCACCATCCGCATGTATTTTTCATCCTCGCACACGATAAACCGTG
>DTWD01000115.1 GCA_012963185.1 Acidobacteriota bacterium | reverse complement strand
TTGAATGGAGGTTGTGGTCTTGTGGTGACGGAGATGGTTAGTTCCGAAGGGTTAGTGCGTGGAATTGACCGAACACTCGAGTATGCAGAGTACACAGAAGCAGAGCGCCCCGTATCAATACAAATTTTTGGCGGGGATCCGACAAAAATGGCGTCCGCGGCACAAATAGTTGAAGTAATGGGCGCCGACATTGTTGACGTCAATATGGGGTGCCCTGTCCAAAAAATCGCGAAGCACAATGCGGGATGCAGCCTAATGAGAGATCCGTCTCACGCTGCTACCGTTGTACGGGCAATGAGTGAGGCGGTATCCATTCCAGTAACCGTAAAAATGCGCGCGGGCTGGGACGACAACACTATCAACGCACCGACGATGGCACGAATGATGGAAGATGCAGGGGCAGCCGCGGTCGCAGTTCACGGGCGGACGGCAAAGCAGTCGTACAAAGGGATGTCTGATTGGTCCCTTATTGACAAGGTGGCAAGCACAGTCTCGATTCCGGTTTTTGGGAGCGGTGACTGTGTTACACCGGAGCAGGTAGTCGAGCGTGTTTCAAACAGTGAAGTATCTGGCGTCCTGGTTGGTCGAGGTGCTCTTCGTAATCCATGGATCTTCCAGCAAGCACAGGACCTGGCGTCTGGATTAAAGGTTCGAGTCGTTACGCCGAATGACCGAGGACAATTCCTACTCGACTATATTGACCTATTACTGCACGAGGGCATTGAGGAGGCTAACGGATTTCGGCATTCGGCTGTTAAAACAGATGTCCGGCAAGTTCTCTCCGTTCGTACGCGTCTCCGTCGGGAACGGTGGGTTGTTAACAAATTACGCGCACTTGGGTCGTGGTACACAAAGGGCAGCCATGGCGGCTCTCAGCTTCGCATCGCGATTAACCAAGCCATGACAGTTAGTGAGTTGACGGACATTATAAAGACACATTTTTTTAATGGTTGTTCAGATTTACAACCGGCGTAGAGATTATTGTTCGGGTTTCAGTTGAGCTAAGTCTTTCGACCAATATTCGTAATGATGGGCGTTCATGGCTTGGTCCCTTCTAGGCGGCCCAGTAGCGACGATACAGTTTCTTCGACGATTAGAAGTTCAGAATGTTCGTGATTGAGAAACTGTTCTGTCACTGCGTGTTGTAGTGTAGCCAAGAAGTCTGCGAAGTAGTTGTTGATGTTCAGTAAGCCGAAGGGTTTTGTATGTAAACCGAGTTGTGCCCAGGTTAAAATTTCCATAACTTCTTCAAAAGTTCCGAGGCCACCAGGTAGTGCAATGAAGTGCGTAGCGAGGTCGTACATCGTGGCTTTTCGTTCGTGCATTGAATCCACAAAAAGGAGCTCAGTCAGATGAGCGTGCACGGATTCCTTTTGTAATAAGCCGCGCGGAAAGACGCCGGTAACCTGTCCGCCGTTGTCAAGCACAGCATCGGCGAGTGTGCCCATCAGGCCAATATTGGCACCACCATAAACCAGGTGAATTCCATGCTCAGCGAGAGACTTCCCAAGAATTAAGGTTTGCTCCTTGTAGGACTCTCTCGCTCCAGGGCTTGAACCCGCAAACACACAAAAGCGCCGATCGGCGGTGATAGAAAAACCGTGGTGTGTTCCCACTCTGCTCATCTCGTTAGATCTAGCTCGAAACAGATCTTATGACTTCTATGGTAGTCGCGTAGAATTGTAATGATGACGGCTCGACGGGTACGGGACATCGATTGGACGTCTTGGCGAGCTGTAGAGCCGGCGACGCTGGTTTTTATTGTTAAAGATTATCGGGTTTTACTCATTCGAAAGAAACGTGGGCTAGGGGCTGGAAAGGTGAATGGCCCAGGGGGACGCTTAGAGTCCAGGGAAACCTTCAAAGCATGTGCCATTCGGGAGGTTCAAGAGGAATTGCACGTCACCCCCGTTGATCCTGTCAGGGTTGGCCAACATGCTTTTCAATTTGTGGATGGGTATTCAATTTTTGTTCATGTCTACCGGGCCTCGGACTTGATAGGAAATCCGCAAGAAACAGAAGAAGCCACTCCTCTTTGGTGTGATATCAATGCGATTCCCTACGAAGAGATGTGGGAAGATGATCGCTACTGGCTTCCTCTTGTGCTTGGTGAACAACAATTTGCTGGTCGGTGGATTTTTGAAGAAGATGCCATGCTTGACTACGAACTTGACATAGTGCCGTAAGCCACTCTAAATAAGCATGTTAACGAATACCCGTCAAGTTCTTTGAGGATACAGTTGGCCACGGGTATCCGGTAGCGTATGATGCCATCCTAATTTACTGGTGGAGACCGTCTGTGTCGCGCTTTAACCTCTCGAGTTACAAATGCCGACGCCCAATAAGCGCGTTTAGCGTTTCAGTGGCGATTGTTATTGTTGGATGTTTGCTTACGCCAAGCTCCGTATTGGTTGGTCAGCAGCTTAATGGTGCACGGTCCGAAGAGTGGGTTGATGATCTTTCATCAATCATTGCAGCCGACTGGAACTATCAGACAGCAGCTCATCTGCTCGAGCGAGGTGGTTTCGGTGCGACGCCGGAGGAAATTGAGCGAATTACCGCAATGACGCCGGAAGCGGCTATTGATTGGTTGGTTGATTATAGTGACTCGCCTGACACTGCACCGGCATATGACTTGTCACCGATCTGGGACCTTGGCATGGACCCCTTCCCGAAGAGTCGTGCGGAAGCTGTTCGGAGAGCTCGAGATACAGGTAGCTCAATGGGGGTGTCGATTTTGCCTGAAGGGGAATCGCGCAGACTTCAACCTGTAGTCAACAAATTTTTTTACGGTCTTCGGTCAAACGCGGTTGAAACCCAGCGCCTTGCTACGTGGTGGGGCGAGAGAATGCTCGTTTCGCAGCGCCCTCTTGAAGAAAAGATGACGCTTTTTTGGCACGGTCATTTTGCTACTGGGAACAACAAGGTGCGGGATGCAAGGATGGTCTATCAGCAGAATGAAATGCTGCGCACTCATGCAACCGGAAATTTTAGTGATTTGCTCCATGGGATTTTGAGAGATCCGGCAATGCTCGTTTATCTCGACAATGGCGAAAACGTTAAAGGGCATCCAAACGAAAACTTTGGTCGAGAGCTGCTTGAGTTGTTTACTTTGGGCGTTGGCAACTACACAGAACAAGACATTCGGGAGGGTTCACGTGCGTTTACCGGATGGACTAATGATGTTCTTGAATTCAAATTTGATTCAGCACAGCATGACTTTGGTCCAAAAACATTTCTTGGTCAAACAGGACCCTTCGATGGCGAAGACATAATTAAAATTATTCTTCAACAGCCGGCCGCAGCAGAGTTTATTGTAAGCAAGCTTTACCGATTTTTTGTCAGGGAAGATATTAGTGTAGGCGTAAGAAGAGATCTCGCAGCGACATTTCGCGATGCGGACTACGAAGTGAAATCGGTTCTTAGACGAATTTTCATGTCGCGTGATTTTTACAGTTCGGAGTCGTACGCAACGCAGGTCAAATCGCCCGTGCATTTGGTTGTCTCGACATACAAGAAGCTTGGGTTGGTCGAACTTCCAACAATTCCGGACTTCAATCGTTTGACGGCGAACCTTGGACAAACATTATTTAATCCACCTAACGTTGCTGGGTGGGCTGGTGGGCGGACCTGGGTGACCCCCGCGACCTTGTTGCAGCGCGGAAATCTTTTCCGAAGCGTTCTTTATCCAGATACCGATGGGTTTTGGGCACCAGACCGGGTCGTTCCGGGCATTTATCGTCAGGTGGAAGAGCGACTTGCTCAAGGAATGAATATCACTGCGGCGACGCAGGAGGGAGATGCGGAGTCCAGTCAACTCGCTGACCGAGATGAAGATTACAACACCCGTTACGGTGGGTATATGGGGTACGTGATGGCATTTGAGAAACTTCATCCGATCCCCAGACGTGTTGCGGAACTTGATATGGTCACTTTGTTGGCAGATGCTGGATCGACAACGGTTGAAGGCGTTGTAGATCATTTAATTCAGCGTTTTCTTCGGATTTTGCCAAGCGCATCCGATCGGATGGTGTTAGTTGATTTTCTACGGGACGAGTTAGGAACTGACCAGGTAATATCGTCAACGCCACAAACGGAAGCGGCTCTTCGGGCATTGTTGTATTTGATACTGAGCACTTCGGAGTACCAACTCGCGTAAAGGGAGAAACCGATGTCTCGATTTAAGTGTTCGTGTTCACGTCGTGACTTTTTGCAGAAAGGTCTGTATGGGATCGGAGTCGGGGCGGCACTACCTTTACTTGTCGGCCGTACGTCTGCGGCTCTGGCCGCTCAAGCCGTTACCGGGACCAGTATGGAAACGAGTCCCGAGCGGATCTTAGTTGTTGTTGAACTTTCTGGAGGTAATGACGGACTCAATACAGTGGTTCCATATGGGAACGACGAATACTATCGGGTCCGACCCAACCTTGGAATTCCTGAATCACAAGTTTTGAAAATCGAAGACGGATATGGGTTTCACCCTGCACTTGTTGGGTTTGAACGGCTCTACAAAGAGGGGACCATGGCAGTTGTTCACGGCTGTGGATACGACAACCCAAGCCTGTCACATTTTTCTTCCATGGGTTATTGGCATACAGGAGTTCCTAATGGA
>DTWD01000114.1 GCA_012963185.1 Acidobacteriota bacterium | reverse complement strand
GTACGGCAACAATGATGTACGGCACAGTCGAGGGATACCGGGAACGCGTCGAACATTTGCTGCGTATACGGGAGTTGCAGGATGAGACACATGGTTTTACTGCCTTCATCACGTGGAGCTATCAACCGTTACACACGGAGCGTGAGGGTGTCGAAGCCACAGGGATTGAGTATCTTAGAACGTTAGCATTGGCACGCTTGGTTCTCGATAACGTCGATAACATTCAGGCGTCATGGGTTACTCAGGGCGGGAAAGTTGGTCAGTTGAGTTTGGCCTACGGAGCCAACGATATGGGAAGTGTGATGATTGAAGAGAACGTCGTACGAGCGGCTGGTGCGTCGTACTGCATGGATGAACTTGAGATCGTTCGTAATATCGAAGACGCTGGATTTGTCCCTAAGCGCCGAAATATGCATTACGACATACTTGGTGATCCGATATTTCGTATCCGGGATATTCCGCGGATGACAGAATTGTCAGTTGCGAGGACAGCAGGACATACATCACTTCCTGAAGAACTGGACCGATACCCCGCGCGAAGCGCGGTCGGGAAGCAGCGACAACTTGCCCGAACCCCTCCTGATTAAAGTTATATCTAGCTGCCATTACGACGAAAGCCTGTGTCTTGTAATCGCTATCATGCCCGCTGGGTTCTGCCGATTACATCGACACCGATTAAAGATGGTTGGGTCGAGATCGTAGATGGGAAGGTCACGGCTATTGGCGCATCCAGACCAGTCGGTTCTCCGGATCCTTCTGGTGTCGATCTTGGCGAGAGAGTCATTATGCCAGGCGTTGTGAATGCGCACTCTCATCTGGAATTGTCAGGATTGCATGGGCGTATTCCACGCACGACATCAATGCCAAGCTGGGCACGTGCCGTTATGGATGAACGGCCGAACCTTGCTTCATCTTTAGCAGGACGGGTGCCGTATGCTGCGAGTGAGTGTCGGCGTTGCGGGACCGCCTTGGTTGGTGACATCGCTAATACTCTTGATTCACTCGATACATTAAGAACCGAATGTATCGATGCGACGTTGTTTCATGAGTTCCTCGGTTTTGATATTGAAGCGGCTGACGCAGACAACCTTGTTGAACCGGTATCTCGGCAGATAGCGGAGCAGTTAAATGACCGCGTCCAGATTAGAGCGGCTGCACATGCACCATATTCAGTATCAGCTGAATTGTTTTGTGCGATCGGTCGATTGCCGGGGCCGCGGTCAGTACACCTTGCTGAGTCCGAAGAAGAAGTAGAGTTTCTCCTTTCCGGTGGAGGTCCGTGGCGAGATATTCTTGAAGAACGTGGTCGCATGAGCCGTGCATGGGTGCCTCCTGGACTGCGTCCCGTCGATTACCTTGAGTCAGTCGGATGGCTTCGCGGCGATACCATTGCTGTGCACGGTGTCCAGCTTGTTGGGGACGAGATTAACCGGTTAGCACAAGCGGGTACAACGCTGGTAGTGTGTCCGCGGAGTAATGATTGGACAGGAGCTGGCGTTCCGCCGATTTCTGAGTTCTACATTCGAGGCCTGCGTGTCGCGATTGGAACAGATAGTCTCGCGAGTGCGCCGGACCTTAATGTTTTCAAGGAAATGTCAGAAGTTCGGCGATTGGCGCCAGATGTGCCTGCGGCACAATTGCTAGAGAGTGCAACGATCGTGGGAGCGCAAGCACTCGGCCGGGGCCGGTCACACGGCGCTATTGAACCAGGAAGGCAGGCCGCTCTGTTAGCCGTTGAGATTCCGACCGGGATCTCAGATGTGGAAGAATATTTGCTAAGCGGAATCGAGCCTTGTTCCATCACATGGCTTGAGGAGATCGCCGTTTCGTAACCGACGGATAGAAAACCTTTATTCTCGGAATGTTCATGCTGTCACGTTTGTATAAGTATGCCTCGCTGATACGTATTAGCCATACAGTGTTCGCACTTCCATTTGCCTTGACGGGGGCACTGTTAGCGAACGAACAGACAGGGTTGCTATGGGACCGTTTGGGATGGATTGTGCTCGCGATGTTGTCGGCTCGAACGGCGGCGATGGGATTCAACAGAGTAGTTGACGCACGATTTGATGCACGGAATCCAAGGACGAGTGGTAGGGAAATTCCGCAAGGAGAAGTGTCTTGCCGAGAGGCGAGAGCGATTGTTATTGTGAGCGCGTCTGTCTTTATTGCTGTGACCTATCCACTTGGCTACCTTTGTTTTACGTTGTCTCCGGTCGCACTTGTGATCGTGTTCTGGTACTCCCTAGCCAAGCGGTTCACGCATTACACACAGTTATTTCTTGGTCTTGCATTGGCTGTTGCTCCTGTCGGTGGTTGGTTGGCTGCCGGAGGCGGTTTTGATTGGCAACCATGGTTACTTGCTGTGGCAACAGGCTTTTGGGTGGCTGGCTTTGACATTCTCTACGCCTGTGAAGATCTCGAATTTGATCGCACGCAAGGACTTCGATCGATTCCGGTTCGGTACGGAGTAGCGCAGTCATTGTGGATATCACGAGGATTTCATGTCATAACAGTTTGTGCGTTAGGGGCGCTGGCTTTGGTCACGCCATTGGGTCCGATGTATCTTGGAGGAGTGGGTGCTGTTGCCATACTCTTGATGTATGAGCAATCGTTGGTCACCGTGACCGATCTTTCTCGGGTTAAGGAGGCGTTAGATTTGAACGGCTATGTCGGGTTGTTATATCTGGTTTGGACGGCAGGGGTTCTCTATGTCGGCTAGGCTGAGACGAGTTGCAATAGGCGTTACAGGTGCAAGTGGCGCGCTTTATGCAGTCCGGACGGTGTCCTCACTGCTGGCACTAGATATCCAGGTAGAATTGGTAGTATCAGATCTTGGGCGTCGACTTCTGCGTGATGAACTTGGAGCAGAGGCTGCTGTTGACAAATTAGCTTCGTATATTTCTGCACGCTATGGCGTCACGGTTGCTTCGGACAACTTTGTAATCCATGGTAATAAAGATGTCGGTGCGACCATCGCGAGTGGAAGCTATTTGTGTGACGCCATGGCAATCGTTCCGTGTTCAATGAAAACACTGGCGGGAGTGGCTCATGGGTTGTCACGTAATCTCATTGAGCGGGCGGCTGATGTGATGCTTAAAGAACGACGGCGCTTGGTCATTGTTCCTCGAGAAACCCCGATGAGTCTTCCGCAACTCAGAAATATGGTACTTTGCGCGGAGGCAGGAGCTCAGGTGTTGCCAGCGATGCCGGCTTTCTACCAGGGGCCTGAAACCATCGACGACCTATCTGATTTCATGGCAGGAAAAATTTTGTCATGTCTTGGCATTGAAAATGACCTGTATCCAGCATGGGCCGGGTAGTTAATAAAGCCCCGGATCGCATCGCGGGTATGTTTGATGCGATCGCAGGGCATTACGATTCATTGAACCGATTTCTGAGTGTCGGCTTTGATAGGCGCTGGCGTCGGCGAATGGTTAGGTCGCTTGGATTAACTGGGACTCAAACCGTTCTTGACCTGTGTACGGGCACTGCTGATGTGGCTATTGCGCTATGTGAGACCCAGCATTCATCTCATCGTGTCATTGGAGTCGATTTTTCGGCTGAAATGTTAAAGCACGGCCAGAAAAAGTTAAATACCCAGAATTTATTGACAAAGGTACACCTACTTCGTGCGGATGGGACTGCGATTCCACTACCGCCTGGGTCGGTAGATGCGGTGACGATAGCTTTCGGAATTCGGAATATTCAGAATCCGATGCGGGCGCTACTGGAAATTCGGCGGGTGGTTCGTCCAGGCGGACGGTTGGCGATTCTAGAGTTTGGGATGCCTAGTATGCCTGGTATTCGAACACTATATAGGTGGTATTTTCGAAGGGTCCTGCCATGGTTCGGTCGTCTTGCTTCTGGGCACGACAGTGCTTATAGCTATTTACCGCAGTCGGTTGGGGAATTTCCGAGTGGTTTGGCATTCTGCCAAATGATGCAGGAGGCTGGGTTTATTGGGACTCGGGCTCACATGCTGCAATTCGGTATCGTCTATCTTTATGAAGGCGTTCGGGCCCATGGTTCTGCATTGGAGTGAACGATGTCCTAAGATAAAAATAGCGGACTCGTCGCGGTGTAGAGCCAGTTATAATCAACAATTGGCCCATGCACTTTGACTTAGAGGACCGTTATATAGATCCGCCGAGCCTGGATTCGGCCATGTCTTGGCGAGAGCAGGTCCTTCTATCGCTCTTTGTGCATCTCTTCGTCGCGGCCCTTATTCTGTTCCTCCCGATGTTGCCGTTCGTGCGTGCTGCTGAGGTCGCTCGTCAAGAGCGGTTGATGGAATTAGCACAACTACAACAGAGTCAGCCGCTTGTTGCTCCAGATGCGAATCGAACATTTGTTTTCATTGAACCCCGTGTCGACCTTGAATCACAGGAAGCACCACGGGTAGAGGCTCCGTTCTCGGATCGTGATCGAGTCGCTCAGTCCCCGACAGAATCAGACGTGCCGCTTAACGCATTACCGAATGCCGAGGGTAATTCGTCATTGTTTGTTGAATCGGATGACCCTTCTAACAGTGAAACCGATCCGACGGCTGAACTCTACGCGGATCAAACTAACCCACTAGAAGGAGTTCCATCTGATCCGGATGAATTAACCGAGTCTGCAGTGAATTCAGATGCTGTTGATAAATCACGAAGCCCTGAAAATCCAGGCGAACTCTCGGCAGAGGAACTGATTGCTAGGGCTATAGAGGATGGTTCATTGGCGTTGCCCGGTGACGGACTTCGTGATCCGGATACCGTGAACAATGGCTCAGATCGACCAGCGGATGGATTGCTCGGGCGAGCAATGCGGAATCTTAACCAATATGTTCAGCGAGAAAGTTTTAACAATCAAGAGGGTTCTGTTGGTCAATTCGGACCATGGATTCAGTTTGATTCAAAGGGCATAGAATTCGGACCGTGGATTCGTCGATTTGTTGCCCAGATTCGCCGGAATTGGTTTATACCGTACGTGATTATGTCGCGGTCGCTTCACGGAAACGTCGCGCTTACGTTCTACGTGCATCGTGATGGTTCTATTTCTGAATTGACCATTGCTAAGCCAGCCGACGTGGATGCATTTACAAACTCTGCCTTTAATGCGTTGTCGACATCAAATCCAACCCAGCCATTACCTCCTGAATACCCTGATGACCGCGCATTTTTTACGGTGACGTTTTTCTTCAATGAATCACCACCGGCCTGATTCAAATTAATCTCTGTTCGTCGGGTCGGACGTATAGATCTTCGTGTCTGCATCAAGGCAGTAGATTGACCTATTGGTGAGCCATTAAGCTTGTTGCGATATTTATGATGATAATTATTTGGAAGTGCTGGTGGCTTTAGACATGGGTGAGTCACCGGTTCTTGTAGCGATTGTTGGGCCAACAGCTACAGGGAAAAGTACTCTCGCCATTAAGGTCGCGCAGCGGTTTGATGGTGAAGTGGTTAGTTGTGATTCAACGGCAGTCTACAAGGGTTTTGATATAGGAACTGACAAGCCTCCCATCTCAGACCGGCAGGGTGTAGCCCATCATCTTATCGATGTTGTGGATGGTTCCTGTGACTATTCCGCTGCGCAATACGCACGTGATGCCACAACTGCGATCAACAGTATTACGGGTCGTGGTAGGTTGCCGATTTTGGTTGGAGGTTCTGGTCTTTACTATCGTGCGTTAACTCGAGGATTGTTTGATGGGCCGGGTCGTGATGATCGAATGCGAACTCGACTTGCGAGGATTGCTAGGAGACGAGGGGTCGAGTATCTTCATCGTCTGGTTGCGAGGATTGACCCGGCATCGGCCCGGCGAATTCAGCCACGTGACGAAAAAAGACTTATTCGGGCTCTCGAAGTGTATTACCTGACCGGACGGCCGCTTACGGATCACTTTGATTCGACTCGGTCTCCGATCGCTTCATACCAAGTGATCACGTTTGGTCTCCATCTGCCACCTGAGGAGATTGCTAGCCGCGTTCAATATAGAGTGGCTGATCAATTTCAGCGTGGACTTATTGACGAGATTAAAAATTTGATCGATCTAGGTTTGTCGAGAGAATCACACCCTTTTGGAGGGTTGGTATATCGGCAGGCCCTTGAATATCTAGATGGTGTTCGTGACGAGTTGGCGACGCGCGAGCTAATCGTTCAAGAAAATAGACGTTACGCCAAGCGTCAGTTGATCTGGTTTCGTAAAGAGCCTAATCTACGTTGGATTAATCGAGCAGGAGAACATCCAGACGCTTTAAAAGAGGCAGTCTCTGTATTACAGGCTCGGCTACTTTGAACGATTGCTCTTAAAGAATTAGAGAGAAGAATAGGTCTAAATGTCAGCGGCACACGAGCATACCCCTCAGGGTTCATTGCAAGATGTATTTCTTAATGGCGCTCGCCGCGAACGATTAAAGGTTGTCATTCGGCTTATGGATGGTTCGGAAATCATTGGTCGCATCAAACGATTCGATCGGTTCGCATTGCTTTTAGAGCATGATGGAACCGACTTGATGCTGTTTAAGCATGCGGTGGTGTCAATAGGTCCATCCCGAGCTTCTGACGTATAAATGACTTTTTTGGAAACTGGCGGACTTCGCGCGCAGTTAGAGACCCGTGAACGCGACACACTCGCTTCCATTGCGACACTCAGTAGTGAAAGTCGAGGAAGGCTTCGCACTGAGGAAGAAGATGTCATTCGCCCAGCGTTTCAACGCGACCGAGACCGGGTTGTTCATTCAAAGGCGTTTCGGCGGCTAAAGCATAAAACTCAAGTCTTTTTAGCTCCAACGGGTGACCACTATCGTACCAGACTTACTCACACACTTGAGGTTTCACAAATAGCGCGGACGATAGCCAAGGTATTACGACTCAACGAAGAGTTAACAGAAGCGATAGCTTTGGGACATGACCTCGGCCACTCGCCGTTCGGTCATGCTGGTGAGCGAGTATTAAAACAGCTAATTCCTGGTGGGTTTAACCATTATGAGCAGAGTCTTCGGATAGTGGATGTACTAGAGCAGGAAGGCAAAGGACTAAATCTCACATGGGAAGTGAGAGATGGCATCGCGAAGCATTCAAAGGGGAAGAAAGGTGCGCCGGTGGGAGCGGACCCGGAACATCGAGCCTCGACTCTTGAAGGACAGGTTGCGCGAGTTGCTGACATCATTGCCTACGTTAACCATGATATCGACGATGCTGTTCGTGCTGGGATTTTAAGGTTAGAGGAATTGCCATCGAATCTCGTTTCCGTGCTTGGCTCGACATCATCTGAGCGTATTGGTTGTATGGTTACGGATGTTGTTAGTCAGACACTCAATCGTTCCAGTGGTGTTGAGGTTGACATGAGTGATGAGGTGCTCCAGGCGACTCTTGATTTGCGAGCTTTTCTCTTTGATGCTGTCTACGAGAATGACGAAGCTACAGCAGAGTTTAAAAAGGCATATGGCATCCTCAGCGGACTGTGGGACAAGATTCATGAAACGCCCGAACATTTTTTAGGCCATCAGACACTCGAGCGAGATGGTTTGGATGTTGCAGCGAAAGATTTCCTTGCTGGTATGACAGACCGGTTCGCTATCGGCCTTTTTAAAGAGTTGTTCGTCCCACGGCCGTGGGGTGAGGCTGGAAGTGGCCACGTGGTATAGTTAACAGTTCGGGGCCGTGCAATGCGAACGCACGGAGATTGTTGATGCTATTGGACTTACGAGAAATTCGCGGTTCAGAAGCAGTGGTTCAGAGATCGTTTCCACCGTCTGCAATAGTTAATAAGGGTGAGAGTGATTGGGTGGTGGCCACCCCGGTCGAGCTCAAGCTTCAGATTCGCAAAGACCGCGATAAATACCGAGTGTTTGGTCACATTGTTACAACTGTTCGCCGGGAATGTTGTCGGTGTCTCAAACCGTTCAATGTGCCAATGGCGATGGATGTGGACCTGCGCTATCTGCCGCAGCTTGTAAATACGGGAGAAGGTGATTACGAAATTGCTGAGGATGATTTAGCGACAGCTTTTTATCGAGACGGCCAAATTGATCTTGGTGATATGGCTCGAGAGCAGTTGCAGTTGGCATCACCGATGAAGCCACTGTGCCGTGACGATTGCTTGGGATTGTGTCATGTCTGTGGTGCCGATAGGAACGCTGACGCCTGTCGGTGTGATACCGAGTGGCATGACCCACGCCTTGATGCTCTTCGTACGCTACTTCCAGAGCCGACGGACAAGATAACGGGAAAGGATTAGAGAAATGGCGAACCCCAAACGACGACATTCAAAATCGAGAACATCAAAGCGCCGTACTCATGATGCTCTTGATCCTGTTTATACGAATGAATGTCCGCAATGTCATGAACCAAAAATACCCCACCGTGTTTGTTCAAATTGCGGTTATTACAAGGGTCGTCAGGTGAAGGTGGTCAAAGAGGCGTGAGCCTTATTTAGGCGGCAACTTATGCCGAACCTATAAGTTGCACAGACCGTCAGTTTGTTCATAACAATGGGGTGATTGGCAATAGGTACGCC
>DTWD01000113.1 GCA_012963185.1 Acidobacteriota bacterium | reverse complement strand
GCCGTTCGGCACCGACTGAGACTTCAGCAGCAGCAGTATAATTCTCACAATCCGACAACTCTTGTCGACATATGAACCATAGAGTAAACGAACCACGGCGGAACACGAAAACTTCAAGCCCTGCACTCGTTGCAATCCTATGCCTTGGTGTCACTGCTTGCTCACCACCTGAACCTAGCGAAAGAAACTACGTTACGAGACTGCTTGACGACCGCTCGTACAAAGACGACGTATTTAAAAACGGTGCAGACTCTCCAGTACCGCTCGACCGGAGATCCTGGATGGTGCCTCTGCGTTATTACGAACCTAATCTTTCGTACCGCGTCCCGGCTCAATTGAATTTCCTTGATGAACAACCGATTTTTGATATTCCAACATCCACTGGTCAGATTCGACAAATGCGTCACATCGGACACCTTGAATTTGTACTCCAGGGCGAAGAATATCGGTTAGCAGCACTACTCTCTGACGGTGACGGATTATTCATCCCATTCAGAGACCAGACGAACGGCAACGAAACCTATCCGGCCGGGCGATATCTTGATCTACCATTCAGTTCGACTGGAGTTTATGATCTTGATTTCAATCGGGCATACCACCCAACGTGCTATTTTGACGAACAATTTGACTGCCCGTATCCGCCACCTCAAAATCGTCTACCGACATCAATCCTCGCAGGGGAAAAGCTACCGCCAGAAAATGAACGTCGCATTCCGCTAACGGGCATGGCTGTGGCCCCGGCACCTCGGAACGAACCATAACAACAGTGCCTTGTCTCGGTATTATCTTTGACTTCGACGGTGTCATCGCGAATACCGAACCCCTACACCTACAGGCCTACCAAGACGTACTAGGTCAAACACCAATGACGCTTTCCAAAGAAGCGTACGAATCGACGTATCTCGGTTACGACGATATAGGCGTGTTCACTCATCTGGCGAAAGACCAGCACATCGCTCTCTCGCCAGACGAGATATCCGCTTTAATCGTTCTCAAAGGTGAGCGCTATACCCAACTTGTCGAAAGTAAAAATGTCATCTTTCCGGAAGCACGAGACTGCATCGAGCGTCTTGCTGGAACCTGTGAACTCGGAATCGCATCCGGAGCACTCCATCAAGAAATTGAGACCCTCTTGCTTGCATCGTCGCTACGTTCGCACTTCACAACGATCGTCGCGGCCGATGACGTGGAACACTCTAAGCCGGAACCGGATACATATCGTTTGGCCGTCGAATTACTCTGCACAGCAATGGGACGTCCGCCCTCACCCAATGGATTCGTTGCCATCGAAGATTCCCTATGGGGAATTCAGTCCGCCCATGCAGCCGGACTTCCATGCATTGCCGTCACCACCACGTACTCCGCAACTACACTTACGGTCGCAAATCATATTGTGCCGAGCCTAGATGACATTGACGTCAAGACCTTAGAAACACTCGTTGAGAATAGCCAAACTAGCAGTAACAAGCCGTAGTGTGCTGTACTGATAGAAGACTATGACCACGCCAGACTTTGTCCATCGATTTACGGAAATTGCGACAACTCCAGAACCTGAGCTCGCCTCAGCCGCTCTGTTCATCGCGAAACTTGAGTATCCAAAATTGGATACTTCACGGTACCTTGCGAAACTTGATGAAATGGGTGCCACTGCCGCCGAACGTATCGCCGCTTTCGGCGAGACCGTAGACCCTATGTCACGCATTACGGAAATAAGCTCTTATCTATTCAAGCAAGAAGGTTTTACGGGAAATCAAAACAATTACGAGGACCTGAGAAACAGTTTTCTAAATGAAGTCCTGGACAGACGAACTGGCATTCCCATCAGTTTATCGATCGTCTACATCGAAGTCGCAAGGCGCGCGGGCGTTGAAATACATGGCATAAATTTCCCCGGTCACTTCTTACTCAAGGTTCCAATGCCTCCTGAGGCTGTACTTTCTCATGATACCGAGGTCATCATTGATCCATTCCATGGAGGCGGAGTGCTTTCGGAATCTGACTGTCGAGATTTACTTCAAAAGCATTCTGGCGAGAAAGCAGCCTTTGACCGACATCTGCTCTCACGTGCAACCAAACCGCAAATACTCGTTCGTATGCTCGTCAACCTTAAACGTCTTTATGTCAACATGAAGTCGTTTCCACAGGCACACACTATCACCGAGCTTTTACTAGGACTCGACCCGTCCGCAATAACAGAACTGCGCGATCGAGGCCTTCTCGCATACCACTTAAATAGATATGCGGCGGCCTTAAGAGATCTGGAAGCCTATCTTCGATTCACCGCGAGCAAAGAAATGATAAGAGCGCCCGAAAAAATCGATAACCACGGAGAGACGGAAGAAATAAGCGAGCACGCAGAAATCTGGGAACATGTAAAAGCTCTACGCCGCCGCGTCGCCAGCTTCAACTAGGAGGCGACGGTCGCCAATCGAGATCGCTCTCTGACTAACCGTTCAAATAATTCGTGGAAACCAACACAACGTATCTGTCACAACAATACCACTCGTACGCTACCTTAACGCACCGATTTCTTCGTACAACGCTGCCACCGATATAACCCCACGATGAAAATTATCTAGATCAAGTTTTTCATTTGGCGCATGTGCATTTTCATCAGGAAGGCCAATCCCGAACAATACCGCTGGCAGTCCAAGTCTTTCCTCAAAGCTTGCAATTACCGGAATCGATCCTCCTTCGCGATTAAACACCGGTTTCCGGCCAAAGCCCCGCTCAATCGCTCGCCCGGCAGCCTGCACAAATGGGTTGGCAAAATCAGTCATCCACGGTTTCCCCGTGTGCATCCGTGTCACAGATACATCTACTGTTCTCGGCGCAACCTTTCTAACGTAAGCCTCGAATAGATCCCCGACCCTCTCAGGATTCTGATCTGGAACCAAACGCATACTGACCTTAGCCATCGCGACTGCGGGTATAACCGTTTTGGCACCTTCTTCCGTAAATCCAGAATATAACCCGTTGACCTCGAACGTCGGACGGGCCCACATGCGCTCGAGTGTCGTAAAACCCTTTTCACCAAAGAGTTTCGGGGAACCAAGTTCTTCGCAAAATCGCCGTTCATTAAACGGCAGCCGAGCATACTCGGCACGCTCTTCATCTCTCAGCGGTAGTACATCATCATAAAAGCTAGGAATCTTAATCCGGCCACTCCGATCTTTCATCTGCGCTAAAAGTTGGGTCAAAACAAAGGCCGGATTAGCAACAGCTCCACCAAAGGACCCCGAGTGAAGATCGGACGTGGTGCCCCGAAGATCGATCTGGCAGTAGGTCAATCCTCGAAGGCCGTAACAAAGGGACGGAACACCACGGTCAAACATCGGCGTATCCGAAATGACCAACACATCAGCCGAATATTCACTTGAATGGTCCCGAAGAAAAGAATCCAGGTTCTCACTCCCGACCTCTTCTTCTCCTTCAAGAATCAGCTTGATATTGACTGGAAGCAGACCTTTTTGCTTGATGCAGGCTTCAATTGCCTTGAAGTGCATAAAGATTTGCCCTTTATCATCGACGGCACCACGAGCGTATAGCTCCCCGGATCGAACCGTCGCGGCAAATGGTGGCGTTTCCCACTTATCGAGCGGATCAACGGGCTGCACATCATAATGGCCATAGAAGATAATCGTCGGCGCCTCTCCAGCATGAAGCCACTCGGCGCAGACAACCGGATAGCCTTCGGTTTCAACAAGACGCACGTTTTCGAGACCCACACGTCTTAGTTCATCGGCTGTCCACTCGGCACACCGGATAACTTCTGGCGCGTAGTCTGGAAGTGCACTAATACTAGGGATCGACAGATATTCTTTGAGTTCGTCGATATATCGATCACGATTGACATTGATAAAGTCGACAACGCTATCCATGTACAAACCGCTTCTTACGAGCTCTTCCCGGGAATTTCAACCGGCAAATCTTCCCGGTCACCCCATTCTTTCCATGACCCGATATAGTTCCGAATACGAGGGTAGCCGATCAAGCGAAGAGCCAGATAACTGTGCGCCGCACGATAGCCCCCCTGGCAGTACGACACGACTTCTTTCTCTGCAGTAACACCAGCTGCTTCGTACAATGCGACCAGCTCTGATGCGGACTTAAACTCACCATGTGAATCCAAATTATTCGTCCATTCGACGTGTACCGCGCCTGGAACAGCACCTCCCCGCTTTGCGCGGACTGTCGTCCCACAGTATTCACCGTCACTCCGTGTATCGAGGATGACAACTTCTGACTGCCCCAGTCTTTCTTGTAAATCACGCCACGTCGCGAGCCGAGCATCAACACGACCAACGTCCCAGCTCGCTTTGTTCGGAACCGTCGCCTCGGTTGTCGTAAAAAAACCGTCTCGTTCCCACGCACCGACACCACCATCCAAAACGCGGACGTCTTGATGCCCAAATAATTCAAGAAACCAGAAGGCTCTGGCGGCTCTGATACCGGATTGGTCGTCATAGACCACAACCGTGCGGCGGCCGTCAACACCGCGCGTGGTCAAAAGATGAGCAATGATCCACAGAAAGGCTTCCAGTGGCGCCGAATCCGTATTGACGAGACTTAAACCAAAAAGATCGAGATGAACAGCACCAGGAATATGACCGGTCGCAAATACTTCAGCCGGTCGTAAATCGATCAGAATCGGTGTGCTTGCATCTAATTTCAATGGCCGGCTAGTCGCTGACCCGCTAGGCACGCCAAGACGTCCAGCTAGCTCGTTCGGACCGATCAAAAGCTGCGGGTTGACATACCCTTTCCTATTCTCTGCCATAGATTCATTGTAAGTTGTCTCGCCCAAGATCCGGGTTACTTACACTCCCATAAGTCAACGTCCTGGTCTGGTCGTTTGCAAACACGACCTTCCGTCTCGAGTTTATCTAGATGTGCCAGCACCGTTTCACAAGCCGCCTGCTTCAGGTCATCACCAAGACCTTCGTAAACAACGGCCACGACGTCCGAACTCTTCGCTGTTCCTCCAGCCTTCCTAAGCGCAGCAAGTATTTCATCATCACGGCGACGCCGGTGCTCCAAGTACTGACCAATCAAGCCCACAACATCATCGATCTCTCCACCATGAGCCGGTAACACACGGGAAGGATTCAAATCACGAATCCGCCGAAGCGACGCAAGGTACTGCACTAAGTTTCCTCCATGATTGGCTGGAATTACCACCGTTGAACCTTTGACCAAGAGGTCACCACAGAACAACACGCCCTCGTTCTCACAATAAAAACAGAGATGATCTGGTGAGTGACCAGGGGTGTGCAGAACCTTCAACACGTCTGATCCGACCACGACTTCATCACCTTCTGTCAACGGTTTCCAATCAACTGGATATCGTTCGTCACTTGCCGACCATGGCATTTTCAAAAACTCTACACTAGGCCACTCAGACAACAGTGCTGACACTCCAGTGATATGGTCGGAGTGACCATGTGTAATTAACACACGGTCCAGTGTCTTCTGAGACAGCGACTTAAGGACCGCACGGACGTGACGCTGATCACCAGTCCCAGCATCGATCAATGCGACACCATCGCCCGTTTCTGTTTGGATCAGATACGTGTTGTTCCCGGCGCCCGTGTACGAACCAGGATTAAAGCCTGGAACGAGAGTAATGTTCACGAGGTAACTGCGGTTCCCGTCTCGATAGCTTCCAATTTCTCCCGAAAAACATCAGGGATCGAAATTGCCTTTCCAGTCGCGTAGTCAAAAACAACTTGAATCGATTTACCAGTCGCAACAACACTATCGTCCTTGACTCGCCGTATTTCGTACTCACCAGTGAAACTAGACCGCCCGATCGCTGTAACAGCCACCCGGACATCAATGACGTCACCAAACAACACTTGTGCCTTGTAGTCACACGATGCATGGGCGAGGATAAGTCCGAGACCAGTGTCTTCGAGCGAACGGCGTAAGCCCAAGGTATCCGCCATCATAATTCTCGCTTGTTCAAAGTAAGTGAAGTAAACGGCGTTATTGACGTGTCCCATCGCGTCACAATCACGAAAACGCACCTCAATGCGGTGGGAAAAATTCGGAAGCACGTCGTATTATATCGTGTGCGTTCTCCCGTCGTTGCTCCCACAGAACTCTTTACTCAAGAAGAACAAACCGCGCTTGAACCGTATTTTGGCAATGCTAATAGCCCTGTTTTTGTATTGACGAACCTTCCTGAGGTCGTCAAAGGGGCCCTGTTTGCAAGGTACTCACGCTCTGCAAAATCAGTCCGTCGACTGTTTCTCGATGAATTTCTCGGTACTGTTACTGACGTAGGGAAAAAGCACGACCGTCGGGGACCTGGTGAAGACCGAGCTGAACGCCTCTATAGTCGCGTTTTTAACGAATACGGTGATGATTCCGTCTCTCAGCTCGGTGGCGCCCACATCGCGTGTGAAGGAATTTCTAATGTTCTCACCAAAATCCTAGAACGCGGTCGGCTAATGGCCTACCTTGAGCAATCGACTCGATACGTGCCCTACACTGACCGCCCTAATAACCAGTGGAAATACGTCATCCCTAGCGAAATCACAAGTGAGGCTGACTACTCAAATTTTAAAACGACACTGGATCGAGCTTTTGAGATTTATACGAAATGGATTGAATCTGCGCAGCAATATTTTCGTGAACGACATCCGCAAACGACAGGCGACCCAGATAGTGTTTACAAAGCTGTTATCCGTGCTAAAGCCTTAGACACATTGCGAGGGCTACTACCGGCCGCAACCCGCTCAAATGTCGGTGTCTACGGATCGGGACAGGCATACGAGGCACTCCTACTCAAGATGCAAGGGCATCCCCTCTCTGAAGTTCGCGAAGTGGCGACACTTATGTTGCCAGAACTGAGAAAGGTAATTCCCGCATTTCTGCAACGCGTTGACCGGGAAAACCGCGGCGTCCGTTGGAGTAACTATCTCGCGAACTGCGAACGTGCGACACGTGAACTAACTGGCAGACTGACAACTTCTTCCTCCGAAGAGAAAAATGAAGAGGTTACTCTCAGCGACTTCGATCCTGATGGCGAAATCAAAGTAGTCGCAGCCGCACTCTATACCGGTTCAAATCTGTCACATAGTCAACTCCTTCGCATAGCGAGAACAATGTCGACAGCAGATCGAATCCAGGTGCTCCGAACTTATGTCGGGAACCGACACAATCGTCGACACCGACCAGGACGGGCTTTCGAACACGCAACCTACGCATTCGATGTACTTTCCGACTACGGCGCATTTCGTGACTTGCAGCGCCATCGGATTTTGACGATCGACTGGCAAGACCTGAGCACGCTTCACGGCCATACGAGACCAGAGGCGGTCGAAGACATCGGGGCTCTGAGCGACTGGAATCGTGTTATGGACGAAGCATCTGATCTTTGCAAGCTTCTGACGGATCGATACACCTCTCTAACCGCACAATACGCTGTCTCCATGGCATACCGTATCCGCTTCTATATGAAAATGAATGCCCGGGAGGCGATGCACGTCATTGAGCTGCGGACTGCGCCGCAGGGGCATCCTGCGTACCGACGTGTTTGTCAAAAGATGCACCGATTAATTGCCGGCCAGGCAGGTCACAACGCTATCGCAGAAGCAATGTCGTTTGTTGACCATTCGGAAGTAGAACTCGAACGCCTTGAATCGGAACGAGCAAACGCACGACGACGAACTATCTCTAAAGAATCAGCTGGAAATTCATAGTATCAACAGCTACTGTTGACCAAGACCGCTTCCGCGGTCATTGCCAACTTCTGCAATCACATCCCTAAGCCCTCGGATAACACGATCCTGTTCCGATTCCGTAAAAAATGGATACAACGGCAGACTGATCACTTCCCGTGATGCCAGTTCGGCTTCCGAAAAGCTTTTTGAAGTCGCATACGCAGAATAAGCCGGCTGTTCGTGTAAACAGCGTGGATAATAAATCGCGACTGGTATGCCACGCTCACGAAGAAGCGCACAAACCCGGTCTCGGTTGTTTAAACGCACCGTATAGGGCGTAAAAACATGCGTATTGCCAGGTGTCGGACTAGGCACTCGACATACGTCACCGAGCGCCTCTGAGTAACGTCCAGCTATTTGCTGGCGTATCAAAATCTCATCATTGAAATGAGGTAACTTTGCAATAAGCACCGCAGCCTGAATCGTGTCAAACCTGGCATTAGTACCAATGTGTTGATGATCAAAACCCTGTCCCCCGTGAGTGCGCAAAGCACGGACCCGTTCAGCAACTGCGTCGTCATTCGTAAAAAGTGCTCCGCCATCTCCGAAACAAGAGAGTGTCTTTGTTGGAAAAAAACTCGTGGTGCCAACGTGAGCGGCAGCGCCACTTGACAACTCGTGCTGCGTCGCCCCAAAACTTTGTGCAGCATCTTCGATAACCGTAATCTGATGGACTGCCGCCAACGTATTCAGTTGTTTATAGTCCGCCATCTGACCATAGAGATCGACGGCGATAACGGCTTTTGTTCGCGCCGTCACTGCATCATCAAAGGCGGTCGGATCGATATTAAAAGAGTTACGCTGAATATCGACAAATACCGGTGTGGCTCCAACAAGGCGTATAACCTCTGCCGATGCCACAAACGTAAACGCTGGCACAATAACTTCATCGCCTGGTCCAATTTTGAGAGCTCGAAGTGACAGCTCAAGACTTGAGGTCCCACTTGCCGTTGTTATTGCGTGCGTCACGCCAATACGTGAGGCAAGTATGTGCTCAAGTTCCTCGATCTCCGGCCCCATGACAAAGCGCGTATGCTCTAGAACCCTACGCATTCGCGTATCGATCTCTTCGCGATATGCCGCGTACTGACGTTGCAAATCAAGAAACTGCATGCACACTACCAGACAGAAACTCGACTATCACCCGTCAGAACCGGAGCCGCTATCCCAGTAGCGACCGTATTCTTCAAGAAAGGTCAAACTTTCAAAGGATGTCATGCGGTCGACGAACAGTAACCCATTCAAATGATCAGTCTCGTGCTGAATCACTCGGGCCGGAAAACCAGATGCCGTAAACTGCTGTGAATTGCCATACCGATCAAGAAAACGGACACGGATCTTCTTGGCGCGGGGTACTTTGCCACGAATATCTGGAATACTTAGACATCCTTCCCAATCCTCCTCTTCAACCTCGTCGATCACCTCAATCTCGGGATTAATCATCACAACGGGCTGCATGGTTGAATTAGGATCGTCAGCACCAGCAACGAACAACCGTCGGTCTTGATGCACTTGCGGAGCCGCCAAACCAATTCCTGCGTATTCATTCATCGTGTCAAACATGTCATCAATAAGACATCGCATCGACGCCGTATCAATTTCATCCGGTTGAATCAGTGCGGTCCGTTGTCGAAGGACCGGGTGCCCCATTCGGGATACCTTTAAAATCGACATGGTATTGGATTATAACGTTACGATGGAGAACCACTTACACGACCATCACTCTTTGGATTGTTTCTGCTCCCGTTGTGGTGCCGCCTTAGCGGTCAAGGAAGTCAAGATCGGTGAACCAAAACGACCGACTTGTGTACGTTGTGGTCATGTGGTCTATCTTGACCCCAAAGTCGCTGTCGGAACCGTAATCACTAATCAGGCCAATCAGTTTGCCCTTGTAAAGCGCTCAATTGAACCAGGCTATGGCAAATGGGTCTACCCCGGTGGCTACGTCGACCGAGGCGAACCCCCCACGTTTGCAGCAGTGCGGGAAGCGCGTGAAGAGGCCAATCTTGATGTCAAAATAACCGGACTCATCAATATCTACGCTTATCCTGGTGTTGTCCCAATTGTGCTTGTTTACGCAGCAACTGTAACTGGAGGTGAGCTCAGACCTGAAGACGAGTCATTGGAAGCAGCCTGGTTTGAACGTGCAGATATTCCGTGGAACGAACTCGCGTTTCGTAGTACCCGAGACGCATTAAAGGATTACGACCTCGGATTATTGCATCCGGATCTGATTTAGGAACCCAGCCGACACAAATCTGTGTGGTCGACGCAAATGCTATTTAAGAAGGAAACTCGTAGTCTTGTCGTTCTGTCAGTTCCAACACTTTTTCTACCATGTCAGCAATAGGCAAAGCCGATTCCGCTCGTTCAACATCTTCTCGCCTCGCCTTGGTGGCTGGACTTTTGGGGGTAAACAGTGTGCAGCAATCCTCATCCGGGATGATAGAAATAGGATACGATCCCAGTCGTTTTGCCTCGCGAGTAATCTCCTCCTTGTCGTAACCGATCAAAGGTCTCAGTACGGGCAATGAAACGACTTCGTTGATCACCGACAGGTTCTCCAACGTTTGAGAGGCCACCTGCCCCACAGATTCCCCGCTAACAAGCGCTTTCGCACCTGATACATGTGCGAGTCGTTCTGCAATTCGCATCATCAGGCGTCGATAAAGCACCACACGAAGACGCGGAGGAACGGAGACAACAACCCGTTGCTGAAGTTCCCCGAACGGTACGGTGTACAAACGAGAACGCAATTGATAGCGCGTCAAGAGCTCAGTAAGTTCCTTGGTTTTGTCCTGAGATGTGCGAGAAAGAATGGGATACGCATGAAAATGTACAAAATGAACGCGGCACCCCCGTTTCATGAGTCGAAAACCTGCAACAGGGGAATCAATGCCGCCGGACAACAAGCACATTGCAGCCCCACTCGTCCCGGTCGGAAGTCCCCCTTGACCTGGTTCTTTATTCAACGCATAAAAGACGCACTCTGGGAGAACCTCAACACGAATTTCAAGATCAGGATTAACGAGATCGACGGTCCATCCTTTCGACTGCTTGATGCGCCCACCAACCTCTCGTTCAAGCTCTGGTGAAGTCAAGTAATATGATTTGTCCGCGCGACTGGCTCGCACACGAAAACACTCCACCCTCTCTTTAGAAACACGTTCGTCACGATCGAGATCACCCAGTACCATGGCCGCAATCTCATCAACATCACGTTTCGTTCGACCCGCCCGTGCATAGTTTGCGATCCCAAACACGCGGCTGACTCGTTCACGTACCATCGACCACTCACATTCGGAACCTAGTGTGAGCTCGATCCGCCCCATCAGTGGTCGTACTTGTTGGATGTTAAGATCACGAGTCACATCTCGTAGATTGTTAACAAGCCGCTCAACAAACCATGGTCTATTACGTCCTTTAAGGGCGATTTCTTGATAATGAACGATGACGGAATTCATAGAACACTTAAGACAAAAACTCTGCCTGTTGAGGATCTAAGCGACTGCGAGTAATCGATAAACAGACTCAGCCGCTCGATGCCCACTAACGACGGCGCTTTCAATCGTACTTGGTAGACCAGTTTCAACCCAATCACCAGCAAGAAATAATTCTTCAATGTTCGTCTCGGTACCGGGCCGAGACGGTTGGCCCGGTGCAAGAGAAAACGTCGCGCGGCGTTCTCGAATTACCGACGCACCAGTGACTTGCCAGTTAGGCTCTGGAAAGGCGGCACGAAGGTTACTGACAGCGATATCAATTATCTTTTGATTGGACAATTTAGTGAGTACATCTGCGCCACTTGAAACCATAGAAACGTACGAACCTTGACCGCCAAAAGGCAACCCTTTCTGGAAAGCCCAGTGCATCACCCGGCCGGGTAAACCAATAAATTGTCTAGGTAATACCCGACGATCCAGCCACAAATTCACGGTGACAATCGGTGAGCATTCAGTTAACGCCGCAGCAGACGTTAGTGCCTCGAGCGTTTCCGGACGGCCCGGAAAAACAGTGTCAATCGCGTACCACGGCACTGCCGAAATGGTCGCGTGTGACTTCAGGCTCTCGGTCGCAGTCTCAACCGATATCACCCGGTTCCCATGAACATTTACGTGAGCCCGACTATTGGTCCACACCTCACCTCCACGCTGTTCAATGAATCTCCGCGCTGGCTCTGCATAAAAAAGATCAAGTGGTTTCAGCGGTATTCCTATAGCTGAGTCACCACTATTCGGACCACAGAGTGCACTTAATACACGAACGAATGACTTCGCTGCAGCACGGTCTGGCTGTTGATTGAGAGCAGCGACAGCCAGCGGTTCCCATAGGAGCTGCCGAATTCGTGGTCCCTGCCCATGGCGCTCTAGCCATGCGCTAACCGTTTCATCAGCGGAAACCCAATGCAGCTCACTGGTACGTTCACGCTGAGCGCGAAAGAGCGGAGGAATCAGCCGCAACATCGACACGCGCTCAGAAAGCGGTAATCGATCCCACTCAAACACTCCTGCGACTAGATTGAACGGCGGCGGTAGATGCGGACAGTCAAATGTCGTCAGTGTCCCATCGGTGTCAATGCTGTCCACAGTGAGTGTCCGCTGTAGCTCAACGTCGCGATCGACGCCGAGACGTCTGAGAAACCTGAAAGTTTGATGGTAGCAGCCAAAAAGCACATGTTGCCCATTGTCAATAGACCCACCAGACACCGAGTTTCGATATGCCGTAGCACGCCCGCCAAGATGGCGATTTGCTTCAAGGACTAGAACGCGAACTCCACGCTCTGCGAGGTCAACAGCCGCACTCAAACCAGCAAAACCAGCCCCAACGACAATGACGTCGTAATTCACGTAATCAACCCGCGTGTCATGACCCGTGTCCATACCTGCATTGCTATTACTGCCCGCCGTGGCCGCGGCACCCGTACCACCTCACTAAAAATATCGTAGTTTCTCGTCTCAATCCGGTTAAGTATCGCGAGGTAAATTCCACTCATAATCTCTGCCGCAACCAGGGAACGAGCATCTTCATCCGGTAATGCATCTTGCGATGCTCTGTAATAAGCTCTTGTACGATTACATTCAAATGCGAGCAAATCTGCGACGGAACCGGAAAGCCCGGCAGTAAGGTTACGCTCGCTAACGCCAAACTGAGACATATCTTCCTGCGGCAAATAAATACGACCATTCACAAGATCGACAGGTACATCTCTGACAATATTCGTTAGCTGTAATGCCACACCAAGGGCAACAGCATAGTCTCGTGCTTGCGGGTTTCGATAGCCGAAAATCTCGATACAAATCAGACCGACAGCTGACGCGACCCGTAAACAGTACTGATAAAGCTGATCGAATGTGTCATACCGTTTGCACGTAACATCCGTCTCCACGCCGTCTATCAAATCTTCAAATGACTTTCTCGGCAGCTGAAAGCGAACGATGTATGGCTTAAGGTGACGGCCTTCGTCCGTAGCCGGCATACCGTGGCCATAGCAGTGGTCAAGCTCTTGTCGCCAACGGCCAATCTCTTGACGGAGTCCTCGGATACCAGTCTCATATGTCGGACAATCAACAGCATCATCGACCGCACGACAAAAATCCCATACCGCAACAATCGCGCGACGTTTCTCTGGCGGAAGCACTAAAAACGAGTAATGAAAATTAGTATCTCGACTCACGTCCACACAACCGCCCGCCAGACCAACGGCGCAAAATCGCTAATTCCGAGGACTGGGCGTTCATTCAACGGATCGTACCGTGTCTGTCCGACACGATCGAGAATCCGCATTCCTCCAAGCCAGGTTAAACGGAGTTCCATTCTGAGAGAACCGGTAAACCCGTCACAAACTGGTCGTCCTGCAAGGAAAAGATCCTGGGTTTTTTCCACACAGCCTTCTAAGGTCGCGCGCCATTCGGAAGTCACTAAGCTCGCCTCTAGGTCAGCAAGCTTCGCCCCGCACTCGTTCTGCATATCAAGGGGTACATATAATCGCCCATTCTTCCAATCACGACCAAAATCTTGAAGAAAGTTAGTGATCTGCAATGCCGAGCACACACAGTCAGACTGCCGATCTAGTAGCGGGTCGCTGTGGCCCGCCAATCGAAGCACGATACGACCAATTGGATTAGCCGAGCGTCGACAATAGTCAAGCAATTCAGCCCAACTAGCGTAGCGCTTTACCGTGACATCTTGCCGGAACGCACTTAAGAGATCCTTAAACAGCTCGACCGGCAGATCAAACTTATCCATAGTGTGGCCCAAGGCTGCAAAAATGTGTAATGCATCCGGTTGTTCGAGCTCACTGAACGGCTCATTCGTCACTGTCACGGGCCTTGGTTGAACTAAACGACTTTCCCACTGATCGAGCAAATTTAGACGTTCTTGAACGGTGCGGTCACCTTCATCAGCAAAGTCATCGGCCACACGGGCAAAGGCATAAACGGCGGCAATGTGCGGGCGGATGGAGGAGGGCAGAAGGCGTGAGGCTACCGGAAAGTTCTCATAGTGGCCACGCGCAAACCGAAGACATGTCGTATACGCCAACCGCAATTCTGCCTGATCGGTCATGGTCGGCGGAAGGATAGCGCATTAACATTAAACAGATGCGAGATATTGTAGCGGTCGTATTGGCGATCACACTGGTCTTTTTTGCGCTACGTCTTGCCACCTCGCTCACACGTGATCGGAGGCAGCGCAGGCGGAAACGTATTTCGATTGAGGCAACCGGCCAGTCAATTCTGGCAGAAATTCCGAGTGAAACAGGGATAACCTACTTCAGCGAGGATGCTACAGCGTTTTATTTCGGTCAACAGCCCATCCATAAGACCTCTATTACCGCGGCACGAGTACTTATCAACGGGACCCCAATTGCCGCCAGCATGCGCCATGGCACCCGGGATGCCGAAACTGTGCCTCAAGAAGTGGTTGAAAACCATCTCGAAGGTTTTGCGCGGGATCGCTGGGATGTCGCAATCGATACTACTGACACAACTCTGTTGATTCCTTGCGGTGCCATCCGAGAACGTATCTCTCAGGAGCTCGCACGCAGTATATTCACAGCGGTAAAAACGGTAATCGAAACGACTACTAGCGCATGACGATGTCCGCAAGACGGTCAAGAAGCGGGTCGGCATTGACGCCCAAGGATCATCTATGGCCAACCTCGAAACGCCCCCAACCAGTTCTTGAATCGATCATCAGGCAATCTGGAAAGTTCTCGCTTTACACATCACCATTCAAGTTCCTTAGAGCCAGCAGTTTCATTTGCTGTCCGTGCCATGACAAACAACAGGTCAGATAGTCGGTTCATATAAATAACAAGTTGAGGGTCGAGAGATTTCACTCCCAAGTCCACGATTCGCCGTTCAGCGCGTCGGCAAACTACCCGAGCATGATGTAAGACTGCCCCAACATGACTTCCACCAGGTAGGATAAATTTCCTGAGTTTTGGAAGAGAATCATCGAGCTCGTCAATACATTTCTCAAGGCGAGACACATGACTTTCATCGATGACTGTCTTGGAAACACGCTCTGAAATCTTCGAACTCGGGTCAGCCAAACGTGCACCCACTGCAAATAAATCTCGTTGGATGGCAATGGCCATTTCCTGGAGAGATTCTGGTAAACCTACAGAATGAGCCACCCCAATAATGGCGTTCAATTCATCCACTTCGCCATAGGCCATAACACGCCCATCGGCCTTCGACACAATCGTGCCGTCAAAGAGGGCGGTTGTCCCACGATCCCCAACACCAGTGTAGAGTGGCACGGTTCAAATTATCACACGGTCTTGATAACTATGGCACCTCGACGTCACCCTAATCTTCCAGACTCGACATTACGGCGGAGGTTCAGGCGTCGCCTCCTGGGTTGGTACGCTCGCAATGCCCGCGATTTACCATGGAGACACACTCGAGATCCCTATCACATTTTGGTATCAGAAGTGATGCTCCAACAGACACAAGTCGATCGCGTTCTACCGAAATACAAAGAATGGCTTAAGCGCTTTCCATCATTTGAAGCACTTGCTGCCGTATCGGTACGGCAAGCGACTCGCGTGTGGTATCCGCTGGGGTACAACGTCCGCCCACGACGCCTTCACGCTATCGCTCGGACGGTCGTCAAGAACCATGGCGGGAAGCTGCCTTCCGACACAAACACATTGCTGACATTCAAGGGACTCGGTAAGTACACCGTAGGAGCCGTACAAAGCTTCGCGTTTGGGCAACGATCAGCTATTGTCGACACTAACGTAGCGAGAGTACTCTTCCGCGTGTTTGTAGAGAAAGGTGACCTGAAAAGTTCGAAGATAAACAAATATCTCTGGAAATTATCAGAACAACTCTTACCTCGCAAACACGTCTTCGACTTCAACCAGGCCCTTATGGATCTCGGCGCTATCGTGTGCGTCGCTCGGACACCGCACTGTAACCGCTGCCCGATGCGCAACATTTGCCTGACTTACAGACCGCCGAACGACTAAAGCGGTGGTTACATAACAGTATTTTTACAAACCAGCACTATCGGGCAAAGACACGAAAGGAAGCTTCGTAACAACTGAACGAGCTCTCATGTCACCCACCATCACGTCAACAACGGAACCTGCTTCATCAGCTAGCTCACGCCGCAGATAACCAAGAGCGACCACTGCACCGCACTCAGGAGACCATACTGCACTGGTCACAACTCCAACAGCGTCATCGCTGCCTACCTGACAGATCAACATTCCCGATGCCGGCAACCTACTATCTGCATCTGTTTTGTCACAAACCAAACCAACCAACCGACGCGCAACACGTCCTTGCCCCCGATGAAGGATACGGATGATGACTTCTTGCCCGACGTAGCAACCTTTATCGAAATTAATTGCCCGATCTTCAATACCTGCTTCAAGTGGGATCGTGTCCGTGTTCATATCACCTGGAAATGAAGGACGCCCTGATTCGATACGAACTGTTTCGGCAACTTCCGACTCAACAGGTACGACTCCGCTCCTTTTTAGGGCTTCCGATACTTTAGTAGTCACTTCTCGAGCAATGATGAGGCGATACCCCTCAATCCCCAAGTCGTCCGTTCTGGCCAATAATCCAACAACCCCTTCTATCTCGATTCTGCAATGCTCATGAATAGCAAACTGTGTCTTCACAGGTGCGAATACAGACGCTATGATTTCCGACGCCTGAGGTCCGTGAATACCAAAAGCAGACAATTCCTCTCCGAGGTCCTGCACCGCCACATCTTCCGCGAATACCAAACTGTCAAATCGTTTACGCAAACCATCTTTCACGCTACTATGAACGTCCACAAGTAATCGATCCTGTTCAGCCAGCACGAGCATGTCCGCGACCATTCGGCCTTGTGGGGTCAAGTACGTTGAATAACAACCGGTTCCACACGAGAGCGCCAACACATCATTCGTCAACAAACCCTGCAAAAACTCAGCCCGCTCAGCCCCTATAAGACCTATCCAGCTTCGATCTTGAAGCTCGATGTATCCCGCAGTCATTCGCATCGCGTTGTAATGGTCAAGATTCATTGGAATAGCCTGTTTGTCTCACCGCAACATACAAATGATATGCTGACTTGCGTGAAGCTACGCCTACAGCACGCTCTGCGCTCGGCTTGCCTTCTCTGCTTGAGTAGCGTGCTTTCGGTAAGTGTTTGGGCACAAACACCTCCAGTTCCCACGACTGGCGAATCGACTTTTCGTGTGTTTGTACGTGCTGTCCCTTCTGGATTTGCAACATCGACATTGGTGTACGAGGATAACCGCTGGATATTACGGGCAACCACCCAAATCACTGCTCCTCTTGAACTTGAAACACAATTGTTTGAGATGACGTACGACTCAGATTGGAAACCACAACACCTGCGTATTAGTGGCACACGAAACAGAGAGATCTTCAACGTCGAGAGTAATTTTGGTGGTGACATCGTAACGAATGAAGTCCAGATCGGGTCAGAAGTAAGCAATAGCGAAGAACGCATCGACGCCACCTCGATCGTGCTACCAAATTTTTTCTTTTCTGCCTACGAAGCACTTGCCGTCCGATTAACCATGCTCCAGCCCGGAGACCAGATGCCGATCTATGTGGCGCCGCGTGGCTATATCACGGCGAGACTTGATTCTGTTAACACACTGCAGCTAGACACAGCCGGTGGAAGCCTCCTTGCAAAGGTTCACCACATTACATTTGACAACCCGAATGACCCCATCAGCGCAGAAGTTTGGGTCGATGAAGGCAGTCGCTTAATGCGAGTTACGCTACCGTCGGCATCAATCGACGTTGCACGGCAAGACATCATCTCTGTGTCAACGCGACTCACGAGTTCTCCTCATCCCGGAGACGAAAATGTACGAGTCGGCTCCGCAGGTTTCAGCCTCGCCGCCACACTAACGAAACCGGTCGATGTGCAGTCCCCGACTGACGGTCGCTGGCCAACGATATTACTCGTGCCTGATTCCGCTTCAGGTGATCGTGATGTCACAGTGTCGGGTATTCCAATCTTCCGACAACTATCGAACGCACTAGTTGAAAATGGATTCATGGTCATGCGCTTCGACAAGCGTGGTGTCGGACAAAGTGGTGGGCGTCCAGAGTCAGCAACTCTCAACGATTATGCAGAAGATGTGCGAGAACTCGTACGCTACCTCGAACGTCGTCGCGATGTCGATCGTAACCGTATCATCGTGGTGGGCTACAGTGACGGTGGCTGGATCAGCCTCTTGGCGGCGCGACGAGAGAGTAAGATAAAAGCTCTAGCCTTAATCGCTACCGCCGGTATCAGCGGCAATGAACTCGTCTTGGAACAGCAAGCGACGCTCCTTGCTAATAACGGTGACTCAGACATCGAGAGACAAGAAAAAATAGAACTACAGCAACGAATTAATCGTGCCGTTCTCAATGAGGGGACCTGGGAAGGGATCTCTGAAACCGTGCGTGCACAGGCAAACACACCTTGGTTTCGCAGTCTGCTTGCGTTTGACCCAGAAGCTGTTATCGAACGTGTTCGGCAACCACTACTGATAATGCAAGGGGCACTCGACCAACAAACCCTGCCCTACCATGCCGAACGCCTTCAAAATATTGCAAGCAGGCGTACGAGAGCAAATGCAACCGTTGAAATATCGACACTGCCCGAAGTCGATCATCGTCTAACAACATCAATCAACGGAAACAGCAACGAATACGTCTCGTTATCGAACCAGCGCATCACTTCCACTGTCACGACCGAGCTCATTGATTGGATCAACAGGACACTACCCAAATAATCAAATCTACTGTTCCTCGCGACTGACCAGAAATTCAACACGACCGAGTCGAAGACAATCACCATCATTCAACGCAATACATTCCACACGCGTATCATTAACATACGTCCCATTCGTACTTTTGAGATCCTCGACAACCAACTGGCTAGTCGTCGTTGACAACTGACAATGAACTCGTGAAAGAAGCGTTGCCTTAATCACAAAATCTGCCCGAGGCCCACGGCCAATTGTTCTTGCAGATCCAGGCGGCAGCCTGATTATTTTTTCTTTGTCCAGCGTGGTAGAACGCAAAGTCCACATAGTTTTCACCCAACGTCATCGAGGAAATTATCTTGAATCGGTTCATCGAATTGCACCGAGAACAATTCTGCTGACTATGATTTATTTGGCTGAGACGGCCGAATCTCAACACGACTGGGCAAACTCCTCGTGTCATGACCCAGCAGGTCGACAACCACTTTCGCTACATCATTTGCGGTCAATTTCCATGGCTCTACTGCATGACGACTCCCACCCGCAAAACTTGTTCCGACCGATCCAGGTGCAACCGAACTCACACGAATCCCATCAAAGCGAAGTTCCTGCATCAATGCTGTTGTAAATGCATCCAGTCCGGCCTTAGAAGCACAGTACGCCGCCCCTGTAGCAAATGGGTGGCTCCCCGCAAGGCTACTCACATTGATAATCCACCCACCGCCTCTTTCCCGCAAATAAGGAACAGCAGCCCGACAACAATAAAACACTCCTGATAGATTTGTACCGATAACACGCTCCCAGTCTTCAACAGACTGATCCGCAACATCCTCAAAAATACCCACCCCAGCGTTGTTAATAACAATATCGATCCCGCCAAATCGATTGACTGTCGAAGAAATCATTTGCTTGGCATCGTCGACTTTTTGTATGTCACCGCAGCACACGTCATGCAGACCGACATCCGTGTCGTTGCTCAGCTGGCCCAGTTGCATAGCGGCTTCTTCCAATGATTTCTCGGAACGACCAGATACCATTACGCTGCAGCCTCGACAAAGTAATTCCTCAGCAACAGCTAAGCCGATACCGCGCGATCCCCCAGTCACCAATGCCACTTTATTTTTTAACTGAAATGTCGACATCACCTACTAGAATACCGCGAGTCGTTTCTACATGGATGACACAATAGTCCGCGTCAACGCTAGATAATAAATAGCATCGGATCATGTCAGTAATCGCTATCGTCGGAGCCGGACACTTAGGAGGCTCGCTCGCCCATACCCTAGCGTCAAAAGATCTTTGTACGACTGTCAGCCTGATTGATGATTCACACGACATCGCGACGGCAAAAGCACTTGATATCGCGCAAGCAGGACCGATTGAGTCATTTCGCACGCAGCTAAAGGCTGACGTAGACCTGACCGCCACAAAGTCGGCGAACCTTGTGATCTTGGCGGGACCGGCTTCAAACCCAGACACCGAATGGGATGAGACAACCGGCTTAAAACAACTCCATCAGCTCAAGAAGATAAACCGTCAGGCCATCGTAATTTGCGCCGGGTCACAGCATTCCGGACTGATTGAACTTGGTGTAGCTGAAGCCGAGATTAGTTCTTCTCGCCTTATAGGGACTGCGCCTGAAGCGTATCGTGCTGCCGTCCGGGCTCTTGTAGCGCTCGAGGTGGGTTGTCCGGCATCGGTTGTTTCACTCACACTGTTTGGACATGCTCCTGATCGATTCGTCATTGCATGGAGCCAAGCGACTATCGATGGGAGCTTGCTTGAAGATCGAATCTCAGCAGCGCGTATGGCCAGACTCCGCAATCGAGTCGCCGCCCTCTGGCCACCCGGACCATACGCCCTAGCTGAGGCAGCAGTTCACGTCGTCCGATGCATTACGACTGGTAGCAAGAAAATGCCTTGTTGTTTTGTCGTACCAGAGCGATTACCTGGTAGTCGACAACGTGTTTTCGTGTCACCGGTCGAATTTAATTCGCTGGGTGTTGCGCAGCTTGCCAAACCTAACCTCAGCACGCGCGAACGAAATCTACTAAAAACCGCGACGACGGACTAGCGATAACACACCGTTGAGTTCGTGCAATAACCTGCAAGGTAATTCTCAACCGACCTAACTCAACTAAAAGTCAGCTCGAAGAAGTCACTTGAAAATTGAATACGTCAGAAAAATGACGTGCCAGCGAATCCGCCACCCGAACCAAACTAACATCATCGTCCGTCAATTCAACCAGGGCCGTCACGCCTTTGTCAGAAATCCCACAAGGCCGGATCAAGGAAAAATCATCTAGATCGGTCGTAATATTTATGGCGAATCCATGACTCGTAACCCAGCGCGAAACCCGAACTCCGACTGCTGCTAATTTTTGTTCACCTACCCACACACCCGTGAGTCCAGGTATTCGCATTGCTGTCACGCCAAAATCATTCACCGTCCTAATCAGGACCTCTTCGAGATCTCTGACATAACGATGCAGATCGCATCGGTCTGGTTTCAGCGATAAGATCGGGTACCCAATGAGTTGCCCAGGGCCATGATAGGTGACGTCTCCACCACGACGAGTCTGATGCACTTTGATCCCTTGCTCCAAAAGGGTTTTCTCTGACGCGAGCACGTTGCCACGATCCGCCGAGACACCGAGCGTGATAACTCTCGGATGTTCAAGCATGAGGAGAAGGTCTGGCACACGACCCTGTTGTCGTTCAATAACAAGCTTCTGTTGAAGGCTTTCGGCTTCTCTAAAAGGCAAGACACCCAGTCGCCGAACCTCAAGTAGACGAGAAGGCATAGAAACAACGATGGGTTACAAAGATTTACCGTCGAACTGCTCCAAATTCGACTTCACCTTAGCCATAAACCGGTCCGCAATTGCACCGTCGATTAATCGATGATCAAACCCAAGCGTCAAATAACTACGGACCCGCGCTTCGATAGTACCGTCATCATCAACAACAACCGGTCGCATCTCTATTGCACCCACACACAGAATCGCGACCTGCGGCTGATGAATAATTGGCAAGCCAAAAATTGACCCGAATACACCAGGATTAGTAATCGTGAAGGTTCCGTGTTGGACGTCATCTGCCACCAATCGCTTATCACGTGCACGCGTGCCAAGATCTTCAATACTTCGGCTCAATTCAAGAATGTTCTTATTGG
>DTWD01000112.1 GCA_012963185.1 Acidobacteriota bacterium | reverse complement strand
TGCGGAAATTTTAAATCGATTCCGCCACCGTGGATATCAAATTCTTCACCCAAATAGCGGGTACTCATTACCGCACATTCGGTAGGAACAGAGGGGCCACAAATATGCCGACACTGATATCTAAACCGTCGATTGTTGAAGCGGTTGGGACAAAACCGAAGCAGATTGAGGAGTACGCCGGTCGTGTGAATTCCGGTCATGAAGGTGTGAGTGTCGCCCGTATGATTTCTCCGGAAGGATGGGAGGAACCGGGACAACGCCCGGCGTTTGAGGAGATTACGGTTGTGCTTCGGGGGTTACTGCGGGTGGAATACGAAGGTGGACATCTTGATGTGAATGCGGGCCAAGCGGTTGTTACGGCATCTGGTGAATGGGTTCGATACAGTAGTCCAGCTCAGGGTGGGGCAGAATATATGGCGATCTGCCTGCCGGCGTTTTCTCCGGCCACCGTACATCGAGATCAGTGAGCGCCGTATTTGTGTGCGCCGAAAATCGTGACGCTAAAAGGATGAGCCGGTTCGATTGCTCAGCTTCAAAAAGAATGGCTCTAAGAGTTGGCGCGGCCGGGCTGACGGGTAAGTTGCTGACGTAGGCGTTGTTCACGCCTGGTTGTCTGAGCATTGCAATGGAGCGTGCACAAATTTGAACTGCGTTAAACGCTGCTTCAAATTCGGCGGTCAGTTTGGCCGCCGGAACCGGAAGAAAACGCGGAAGAAATTTAAGTGTTTCGATACTAGTACTCCGATAAAAGAACACGCCAAAGACGCCAGGCAGTGACAGTTGGCGTCGGCAGGCTACGGCAAGGAACTGTTCAACCGCTGCTCGATCATGATGTGAAACAACCTGTGTGAGAAAAAAGTCTGCAGTCGCATCTTTTTCAAGCAAGAGATCTACTTTGCGTCGATGTCGCCATGCGGATTGGCCCATCCACCGAGCGTTAGTTGAGATTGCCGTGCTCTGATCAACTGCCGAAGATCGGAGCCATGCGGAACGACTCGAGGCAGTCCGACAGTCGTATCGCCACCAAGCACGACGAGCGACCGGAAACTGGCCCCCATGCACGGTCTGCATACTGAAGGCAGTAGCTAAGTGTGTGTTTTGTCGTAAGAAAGGGAACGATGCGTTCTCGTGACACGGCATCTCAGAGATTCGAGATAAGGTGGCGGAGATTGTCTTCTTCTTGCTCTCCGGCGGCTCCGTCCGTGAGAAATGAATAGGTGCCCAGTCGTGTGAGACCCTCAACGGCGTGGCAGGTGTCGATCCAGGCTTCCATGCCGGCTTTCGGGCCTAGAGTGTTGCACGAGGAGCTTGAAGTTCAGCGGCAACGAGACCGTTGCCTTGGCTCAAAACAGTTTGGAAATCCAAAAGAAGCGGTTATCGTGAAGAGTTATCGGTATTTGTGTCAGCGGAATGTACCGGGGTTAAGTGTTCGAGAATAAACGCGAGCATTTTTTTACGCCGATGGTACTCGAGAGCTGGTGTGCCGAGGCGATGTGTTGATTTTGGATAAATCATCATCTCGAAGGACTTACCGGCATCCTGCAGGGCGTAAGCAAATTGCAGAGTGTTTTGCATATGTACGTTTTCATCCATGGAACCATGCACGAGTAGTAGGTTGCCATACAGACTACTTGCATTGAATCGTGGCGAGCTTTGTCGATAGCCGTTGCTATTGTGTTCTGGTGTTCTCATGTAACGTTCCGTATAGATGGAATCGTAGTCTCGCCAATCAGTTACGGATCCACCAGCGATTCCCATCGACCAGCGTTTGCTGTGGGTCAGGACGTAGCTGACCATATATCCACCATAGCTCCAGCCTTCAATGCCGATCCGATCGCGGTCAATAAATGATTGTTCCAGCAACCAGTCAAGACCGTCTTCGAGATCACGCAGTTCCAATTCCCCGAAACGTTGGTATACGGGCCAAGTGGAGACCGCGCCTTTGCCGCTCGCGGTACTGTTGTCTAGTACCCAAACCACTATGCCCTGCTGAGCTAAAAGTTGCCAAAATAGTGTTTCAGCGCTCCAGGCATTTCTAACTCGTTGTAGATGTGGTCCCCCATAGATATGTTGATAGACAGGATACTGCTGAGTCGGATCAAAATTTTCCGGCTTGATCATCAATGCTTCCATTACGAACCCGTCTCTGTTTCGGACTTGATGAAATTCCGGCTTCGGTAATGTGTACTCAGTAAGGTGCGTGGCGGGGTTATTCGCAATGGTCCGAACGTTTGTACCGGTACTATCGTGTAATCGGACCTGTGGTGGTGTTGCGATGTCGCTCCACCTATCGATATAGAGTGTGAGACTCGGATTGAACTGGGCGGAATGTGTGCCTGTTGTTGTCGACAACAGGCGACGATCATTTCCGCTGAGGTCAATGCGATAGATATCAAGACCAAGATGGCTGCGTTTAGTACCAGAAAAATAAACGAGCCCGTCTTTGTCGATGCCGTGCAAGGCACGGACTTCCCAGTTACCGCTGGTAATTTCCTTGAGGGTTTTGCCAGTTCTGTCAATGTGGTACAGGTGACTCCATCCTGACCGTTCGCTCGTCCACACAGCGGTGCCGTCATCGAGCCAGAGTGGTGGTCCAAGAACATTAACCCAAGCCTCGGATGTTTCTCTGAGAATTCGCGTGACTGTTCCATTTAATCTATTTGCAGTGTTGAGGTCGAGCCAGGTTTGCTCACGGTCTTGAACTTGGAACACGACATCGCGACTGTCTGGTGTCCAACCGACATCGACGATAAGCGGTTCGACGGATTGATATCGATCCAGAATCACCCATGTGGTCTGTCCACCTTTGGCATTAACGATGCCAAGCCTGACAGCAGGATTGGGGTCACCAGCTTTTGGATATTCCCATTCCTTAATACTAGGGTGGTACGGCATGTGGTCGATTACAGGAAAGCTAGGGACGTCACGATCATCGAGTTGAAGATACGCAATACGTGTCGAGTCAGGACTCCACCAGTAACCTCGGAAGTTACCGCGGCCATAAATTTCTTCTTGGTAAACCCAGTCGAGTAACCCGTTGCGAACACGGGGACTTCCATCCGTCGTGACCGTATGGGTCCTTTGCTGCGTGAGGTCAGCAACGACTAGATTGTGATTCTCAATAAAGGCGAGAAATTCCCCGTTAGGACTAATCGACAGTTCTGATTTTTCGCCGACTGTTTGTGTCAGTGTGTTGATCTGATTGTTTTCGATGTCAAAGTGATAAAGGGTATTGGCATGTTTGACGACCATTGAAGCCAGAGATGGATCCAACAGGTGGTTAGTTGATCTTGCAAGGTCTCTCGCGTCAGCTTGAGAGATGCTTGGTAGCATTCGAAGTGTTTCTTCGAAAGAGTCCACATCAATCAGAGCAGTGCGTTCCCCGCTGATTGCATCAACGCGTACGAAGGGGCTCTCAAATGGGTCACCCACAAGGCGTTT
>DTWD01000111.1 GCA_012963185.1 Acidobacteriota bacterium | reverse complement strand
TCGTTTCCAAGTTCAATTGTCAGTTTCACGGCTTCAAGTCGAACCGTGTCCGGTGTGCCGTTCAATGGTCCAGGACTTTCGCCATCCCAAAATCCAACGCCAGCCGCTGCCATAAGAGGGGTTACACCTTGGTCGGTTGGTGTGAGAGGGTCAGCGCCGTGTTCTAACAGTAACTGCATGTATTCAACGTCGGCGTGTTTGGCTGCCAGGTAAAACGGTGTGGCACCAACGAAACTAATAAAGTTCCGTCCGACGGAGATGTTTGGCGGTGGTTTTACAATACCGAGGTCGACCTCAAATGGAATCTCATTCCAGGTGATTTGACGGTTTGGTTCAGCGCCGCGTTCAAGCATCGACCGAGCAAGGTCTAGACTGCTTAGGTTTCCAGTCGGAATGGGTGGACGCCCGGAACCAGGACGACGAACCCATGCGAGCGCATGAAGTCCCGAACCTCGTTGATCAGGAATATTCGGGTCGGCTCCGGCTTCAAGGAGTACTTGACCAAGTTGGAAATGGGCATTCACGATGGCAAGCGCTAACGGCGCTGTGTGACCACTCGAGGCAGGTTCATACGAACCCGTGCCAGCAGTGTCATTATTAATCCCCGCATTCACGTCGGCTCCTCCACCGATTAATGTACGGGTGGCATCGATTTGGCCTTCACGAACCGCAAACAATAACGGCGTCATGCCGCCAGCTGACCGCGCTTCGACATCGGCTCCCGCGGCAATCAAACGAGAAATAGTATCAGGGTTGTTTTCAGCGGCGGCCCACATTAAAGCTGTTTGCCCGCGCCATTCCTCTGTGGCATCAACTACTGCCCCAGCCCAGAGGAGTTGGTCAATGACATCAATCCGGCCTGTACGTGCGGCGACCATGAGAACCGTTTCACCTTTTGGTGTTGCCGTGTTTGGGTCGGCACCCGCTGACAGTAACTGTTGAATAATTGAGGCGTTGCCGTTTTCAGCGGCGAGTGCGAGTGGTGTAATGCCATAACGATTCGTAGTACTCGCCGACGCTCCTGCAGTAAGTAGCGCCTCAACAACATCGTTGGCATCCACTCGCGTAGCCCAGTGGAGCGCGGTTGTTCCATCCGGACCACTGGCGTGTGGGTCAACGTTGTCAGCGAGTAATGCGGTCACGGTAGCGAGGTCAGCGGATTTTGCTGCGTTTATAAGGTCGTCTGGAGTGGCCGCGAAGGCGCTTCCTGAGCCAATCCATCCGACAAGTGAGGCAACGACCGAGCCGTAAATATAGGCATTTTTCAAATACATAGTCGTGATTCCTTACCGAATCTGGACCTCGCTATAATTTGTGTCCAGTCTGATAACCGATGCTATCGCGTCAGGCCCCCGTTGACAACAACAGATAAGGGGCGTAAAAAGGTAGTCTGATCGGCTAGAATCGGCTGGAGGCCAGTCTGTGGGGGCTTCATTGATTCCGGTTGGTTTCTGAAACCAGGTTTTTTTGTTACCGCGGGGTGATGTTGATGACGAACCGTCGACAGGTGTGTGAATTGACACGGTCTGCTTGGCTGCCATTAATCATGGCTGTTACCGGGTCTCTTTTCGCATTGTCTCGTGACGTTGATGCAGCTGAACCACCGGCACCATTGACGGAGGCTGCTGCCACAGCGACCGATGTTGCAGCAACAATTAATCGCTACTGTCTCAGTTGTCACAATGA
>DTWD01000110.1 GCA_012963185.1 Acidobacteriota bacterium | reverse complement strand
GGCGTCGCACGGCGGGTGGTTTCAACGGCGGTGGCCCGGGCAGCGGCATCTACCGGACGATGGACGGCGGTGACACGTGGGAGCGACTTGCCGAAGGCTTGCCGCAGGGTGACATGGGCCGTATCGGTCTCGACATCTATCGCCGCGACCCGGACATTGTCTTCGCTACCGTCGAAGCTGGCGGCGGCCGCGGCGGTGTGTACCGCTCGACCAATCGCGGCAACAGCTGGGAGCACCTAAGCACGCAGAACAATCGGCCGATGTATTACAGCCAGATTCGTGTCGATCCCTCGGACCCCAACTGGGTTTATTCCGGTGGTTTAAACATATATGTCTCGAGTGACGGCGGGCGCACATTTCGTGGCGCGACGGCCGAAGTGCACTCCGATCACCACGCCATGTGGATTGACCCGAACAACTCCAACAACTTAATCATCGCCGGTGATGGCGGCATCTCGGTCTCTTTCGACCGGACACGGACATGGCGTCAGCTGCGCAACATTGTGATATCGCAGTTCTACGAAATCGGTGTCGACATGCGTAAGCCCTATTTTGTCTGTGGCGGATTGCAGGACAACGGTTCATGGTGCGGTCCGAGTCGTACGCTCACGACGCTCGGGATCCGGAATCGAGATTGGTACAACATCGGGGGTGGCGACGGGTTCTACGTGCGCATCGATCCGACCGATTCGAGTGTCTTGTTTGGGGAGTCACAGGGCGGCAATGTGTACCGCAAGAACCTGATCACCGGGGAAAGCCAACGTATCCGGCCTTTGCCTCGTGCCCAGGGACAAGGCCAGGACTCTGGTGAAGAAGTTGATTTTGCTTGGAACTGGAACACCCCGATGTTGATCTCCGAGCATGACAACCGCCTCATCTATGTTGGCTCGAGCCACCTGATGAAGAGCGCCGACCGTGGTGTTACCTGGGAAGCCGTAAGTCCCGATGTGACCACCGGCGTCAACCGAGATGATCTTGAGATCATGGGCACACAGGTGCAACGTGGCATGACATTGTCCGCGAACGACGGTATTAGCTCGTACGGCAACCTGACAACAATTTCCGAGTCACCGACCAGCCCGAACGTGCTCTATGTAGGCACGGATGATGGCAACATTCACGGCACGCGCGACGCCGGTACTAATTGGGTGATGCTCAGCGGCGACATGCCCGGGTTGGCGGCGCCCAACACGGTGGTGACTCGCGTTGTTGCCTCGCGCTTCAACGAAGGCCGCGTTTACGCTACTTTCGATGGTCACGAGCGCGACGACTACCGTCCCTACGTTTATCGCAGTGACGACTACGGAAACACATGGGAGCCGATTGTCTCCGGACTGCCCGACGATGCCACCGTTAACATCATCGTTGAACACCCGCGCAATGAAAACCTGCTATTTCTTGGAAACGAGATTGGGGTTTTTGTTTCGATAGACCGAGGTGATAGCTGGGCCCATCTGAAGAACAATCTGCCGACTGTGCCAGTAGACGATATTGTCATTCACCCACGTGAAAATGACCTCGTCCTTGGAACTCACGGACGTGGCATCTGGATTCTCGACGACATTACGCCTCTCGAAGAGATAAGTGAGGATGTCCTTAACACTGATGCGCACATTTTCTCTGCTCGCCGCACGCCGATGTGGCGTGTTACTCGCTGGCAGGAATGGAGCCCCGGCACCTGGCGCGTTTCGAACCCGGCGCCGGGGGCGAGGATTCACTACTACTTAAAGGAAGACGCACCGTTGCCAAGCCCTACAGTAGATGCTCGCCGGGATGATGGCGGTGGTCGCAGTGGTGGTCGGGGTGGCGGTCGGGGTGGAGCAAATCAGATGCCTCCATCTGTTCCCACCACACCGCCCGAGCCCACCGTGAAGTTAACGGTACTTGAT
>DTWD01000109.1 GCA_012963185.1 Acidobacteriota bacterium | reverse complement strand
CAATCTGGCCGTCTGACGCCCGCCGAGCCGCCGATGCATTCGCCAAGTGAATATCTCGGCCCTCGTGCGTTGGCCTTCCATCCGACGCTTGCCGTTGTGTACTTTTCTGACGAGCAGGGCTGCAGTGTAACGGCGTACACGATCAATAGCTCCAGTGGTGTGCTGACGCCGTTTCAAACGATTTCCACATTGCCGTCTGGTTACAGCGGGATGAATACGTGTTCGCAGATACACATCACCGCGTCCGGTAAATTTCTTTTTGCCCCGAATCGCGGTCATAACAGTATTGCGAGTTTTCTGGTTGACGGGTCGACCGGCCGATTGACGGCCGCAGGCCGAGTGGGTACCGAGCCAGTACCCCGGGCTTTCGGTGTCGATCCGGACGGGCGTTTTCTGTATGCGGCAGGGCAACAATCTAGTCGTTTAGCCTCCTATCGAATTGACCAGATGAGTGGTGAGCTCACTGCTCTTGAAACGTATGAGATTGGTCGAAATCCGATGTGGGTCTTAATTACAAACTTGAGTAGTTAGTGAAGGAGAACTGTATGCGTGTGTTTGCGTGCGCTGTTGTGATCATGACGTTCGGACTTGTGGGCCAAGCGCAGGTTCAGAACTATGTCTCGGTGACTGATGCCGAACTGGAGGATCCCGACCCGGCTGATTGGCTTAACTGGAGACGTACGCTTGATGGTTGGGGGTATAGCACGCTCGACCAGATCGACCGGACGAATGTCGGTGACCTGCAGCTCGCGTGGTCGTGGGGCTTAGAGCAAGGCATTTCACAGACGACACCGTTAGTGCATGACGGGATTATGTATGTCGCGAATCCGGGTAATGTCGTTCAGGCGCTTGACGCGCGAACGGGGAATTTTATTTGGGAGCACCGGCGTGAGATGGATGAGCGGCTTCGTCCTGGTGCTCAGATGCGGAGTCTGGCCATTTATCAGGACTTGATCATTCTCAATACGGTTGACGCGCATATTGTTGGACTTGACGCGCGCAATGGTGAAGTGCGTTGGGATACGCCCGTGATGCCAGACTTTGAGGGGTACGGATTTTCCAGCGGACCGGTTGTTGCCGATGGAGTCATTGTGGCGGGATTGCGCGGTTGTCAGCGATTCCGAGAGGAGACCTGTTACATCGTCGGCTTGAACGCGCGAACGGGTCAAATAATATGGAAAACCTCGACGGTCGCTCGCCCGGGTGAACGGGGCGGTGATACATGGGGTGACCTGCCGGTGTTGTTTCGTGCAGGTAGTGACGCCTGGATTCCTGGGAGCTACGACCCGGTGAGTGGCCTTGTTTACTACGGCACTTCCCAAGCGAAGCCTTGGACTCGGGAGGCGCGTGGAACTGATGGTGACGCCCTGTACAGTAACTCGACGCTGGCTCTTGACCCGGCCACTGGTGAGATGAAGTGGTACTACCAGCACTTGCCAGGAGATTCGCATGACATGGATGAAACGTTTGAACGGATCTTGGTCGACTACGACGGGCGACAGTCAGTGTTTACTATGGGGAAGCTTGGGATTTTGTGGGAACTGGATCGAGTGACTGGTTCCTTCGTGAATGCCATTGACCTTGGGTATCAGAACATTCTAGATGTGTCGCCGGAGACCGGCGAAGTGACCTATCGGGATGGCATGGTTGTTGGTGTCTTCGAGGAACTCTATTTTTGTCCGAGTACCGGAGGATTTAAGAGTCTGCGAGCGATGTCGTATCACCCTTCGGCCGGTGCAATGTATATTCCTCTCAATCTCCATTGCGAAACCGCTGAATTCTTGCCGGTAGAGATGCGCGATGGTGGTGGGGGTGAAGGTGGTGTACGTGAACGTCAGAACCACTTTCATCCAGATTCTCCCGACCAACTTGGTGAGTTTCATGCACTGGATATTCGAACAGGCGAGACGCTCTGGAAGAATCGTCGTCGCGCACCCTACAACACTGCAGCGCTGACGACGGCAGGCGGCCTGGTTTTTGTCGGTGATTGGGATCGGCACATCTTCGCGTACGATACCGACACGGGTGAGACGCGTTGGGAAAGTCGACTCACAACCATGGCGAACGGATATCCGATCACGTATGCCGTTGATGGCACGCAGTATGTTGCTTTTGTTGCCGGCAGCCCATTAGGGGGAGCAAGTTGGGCCGCAACGGTACCAAACGATTTACTGCCGGAGCTACGCAACCCTCGGAATGCTGGCAATGCGATTTTTGTGTTTGCCTTACCCGAAGGAGACCTTCAGTGAGTCCGGCGGCAATATGGCGGGTGGTGGTAGTGGCCCTCGTGACCGGCGGATGCAGCACGGAGTCTTTTACGCAGCCTGAGGTTCGTGAACCGACGTCCATCGCCCAGTTTGACCGATGGATGGAGGAATACTCGAATTGGGGCCGTTGGGGAGAAGGTGATCAGATTGGCGCAGCCAATTTGATGACGGATGAAAAACGTCTGGAAGCTGCCGCGTTGATCCAAACGGGTCAAACGGTGTCATTGGCGCATGATTTTCTGACAGAGCCCGCCGGTGATGCACGAGAGCCGTACCAGTTACAGATGACGGTTAATGCTGACGGTCAAAATTCGGGCGACCGGATAGAAGTGTATTTTCACGGGGTGACGTACTCTCATCTCGATGGTCTGTGTCACGTGTTCTATAAGGACAAGATCTATGGCGGCGCAGATTTTCATGACGTCGTGACCGACGGCGGGTGTGCGGTGATGGACACGACGATGATGAAGAATGGTTTGGTCACTCGCGGGGTTCTTGTTGATATTCCTCTCCTGAAAGGGTTGCCGTATCTGCCCGAAGGCACGAAGGTCTATCCGGAAGACCTTGAAGCCTGGGAGGAATACGCCGGTCTCACCATCGAACCCGGCGATGCACTGTTATTGCGAACGGGACGATGGGCGCGTCGAGCGGAAAATGGGGAAACGGGTGTGATGTCGGGCTGGGATGCGTCGGCGATTCCGTTGCTTGCCGAGAAAGACCTGGGTTTGTTAGGTGCCGATGCGGTGCATGAAGCGCCTGACAGTGTGCCAGGACTTGGCGTTAATCCGATT
>DTWD01000108.1 GCA_012963185.1 Acidobacteriota bacterium | reverse complement strand
TACCAATTAAGCTGGGACCTCGCCAATACCCCTAACAGACCAGCTTTAGATTAAATTTTCGATTCACAGGAACCGACAGTCGTGGGTCATCGCGTCTGCCAAATTTTTCAGATAGTGCGTCCGCGGTATTTCGACTGCTCCGAACTGTACCAAATGAGGTGTAAGCCACTGAATATCGAGCAAGCGATAATTCTGCCGGCGAAGCCGCGTCACCAGTGCAACAAGCGCAAACTTCGACGCATCAGGCATCGTGTGAAACATGGACTCGCCAAAAAATGCCCCGTGCAGTGACACGCCATAGAGTCCACCAACCAACACATTGTCATGCCAGGTCTCAATCGAATGCGCATGGCCAATCTCGTGAAGAGCCACGTAACTCTCCAAAAGCGTATCGTCGATCCAGTTGCCAGCCGGCTCGTGTCGCGTCGCACAAGCTACCACCACGTCACGAAATACTCGATTGACCGTCGTTTCAAATGGGCACTTTTTCAGTACGCGTTGAAACCGTTTCGGAATACGAAATTCATCAAGTGGTACAACACCTCGCTGCTCCGGTGAAAACCATTCAATCTCACCGGCTACCGACATTGGAAAATAGCCTTTACGGTATGCATCGAGCAAAATCCTCGTCGGAATCATAAAAATATCGTATATATGAAGGGTGCCAACTGATCAAACATCGTTCTCATCACCAGATAAATTCACATCCGAAGAAACTACCCGCGGTATTTGTATCCGGGTCAGCGCAAAGTATTCGCCAGAGCACTCTGACCTACCGCGACAACTCTGGCGATTCATTTACACAGTAACCATTACCAACGAAAGCAACGACCAGGTACAGCTGATCAGCCGTCACTGGGTAATTACGGATGCTGCCAACCATATTGAAGAGGTCAAAGGTCTTGGAGTGATCGGCCGGCAACCCACGCTTCATCCCGGTGAGTCGTTTGAATACTCGTCAAACTGCCCACTACGAACTCCGTTCGGAACGATGCATGGAACGTACCAGATGGTTGCCGCTGATGGAAATCGGTTTGACGCCACTATCGCAGAGTTCACACTTTCTGGTCCTTACACTCTGCACTAAATGTTACGGTCCAGGCATTGACCTCACAGCCACTCCAGCTTTCTTGAAACCAACCCGAAGTTGCCGCACAAGCTCAGGCGCACCACTGGTGTCTCCGTGTACGCACATCGTATCGGCTACAAGGTTAAGCATCTCGCCGCTTTCGGCGAACACAACGCCATCCACCGCCAACCGCACCGCACGTGGCACTACTATGCTGACATCGTCAATAACTGCGCTGGGCTCGCGCCGTGAGACCAAAGATCCATCAGCGGCGTATGCCCGGTCTGCAAAGACTTCCGAAGCAACGTTAAGCCCCATAGCGCGACCCGCAGCCAGCAACTTAGACCCGGACAACCCGAATAGAGTCAGACCGGGATCGACACGGACAATTGATCGTGCAACCGCGTAAGCCACCGAAGCATCTCGTGCAGACAGATTGTAGAGCGCCCCATGTGGTTTTACGTGTGTAACACACGCCCCTTCGTTCCGGGCAACATCTCGAAGTAACTCCACTTGAGATGTCACAAGATCTTCGATCTCCTGCGGTGTCACCGAGATTTCACGACGGCCAAACCCGGTTCGATCCGCAAACCCTGGATGCGCACCAATCGCAACGCCGTGGTCCACCGCAAAGCGAACCGTCGCCTGCATCGTAAGCTCATCGCCAGCATGCCCACCACACGCAATATTGGCTGATGTGACGCCTGCCAGCAGTGCTTGATCAGTAATAGAAATCCCTGTTCCAATCCACTCGCCGACATCACAGTTCAGGTCAATCTGCACAATGCCTACCGTTGCTTACTCCAGCCAGCCACCACTACAACTATTGGCGAGATGACAAAGACAGTTCACGCTCAGCTTCTGCAATCGCTCCTTCTAACCAAATGAGCCACTCATAGCCATAAGTGTCCATAAACCAAGTCGAAACGCGCCCGGCAGCCGTCACAAATGCCCGCTGTTCGTCTGCAGTCGGTACGTAGACCTGTCCACCGTCCGCCCTGAACACATCAAGCGCTTCAGTTTCACGATTGTCTGGAAATAACAGCGTGATCCGTCGTAATTCATCAAATCCAAGCTGCACGATCTGCTGGAGGTCTAGTGGCATCAGACGATACGAACGTTCATGCATGAGCCATAACCCAATGATGTAGGTATGTCGGTCCACCGTCAGAAAAGTTGGTCGGGTCTCCGGGGCGCTCTTCAGTAAATCGATAATGCCGGTGCGCATACCTTGCGACAGTTCCACCGCCGAGTCATTGAGAATGAGCGCGTTTCCTGATACTCCGGTTGGACTAGCACCCAACGCCCAAGTCGTTTCTATATGGACTGGCACATTGGCCGTCTGAAACTGTAATCCCTCAAGATCTTCAGGCGAACGCAACTCACGCACATCATTTGCGATGTGGCGCCAGCCGCCAATGTTGGATACGGCCATCAGCCGGAGTCCGGTCCGATCAAGAATGGCGTCGCGCATTCTCGAAAAAAACGTACCAGTGAAAACCAATTCCGCCACCCTCGCGGACTCAATCAGGTAAGGAACTTCAAGAACTTGTAGCTCAGGGAAAAGCGTTACGATATCGTCAAGTTTTACCCTGGCAATATCAAGCTCACCGGCTTGCAAAGCCTGAAGGCAACCAGCCGAGTCCACACAATGTGCGGCGGCCGACTCAAAGTCAACAGAAACCCGACCTTCAGTAAGGCCATCAACTAATTCCGTTAGTACGGGACTGGATGCCAACCGTAGCTCGTATCCAGTAATATCAACGCCCACAAAACTAAATTCTGCATCGTCAGATGCGGTCATCCCACATCCAATACATAGGAAGGCGCACACAGTACTCAGAGTGGCTAGAAATTCTGCTGTGACTGAACGAGAGCCTGTCATGATCGGCCTCTTAGGATCACGTCAACGACGCTTTCTCCGAATCCCCCATTTCGACAACACTTCCAGAAAAGTATTCTGTCCAGCGATCGGTCACTTTCCGAGCTATATCTGGTCGGCAAGATAGTTCATCCGGATATGACGATTTCATCCGCGCATCAATAACTACTGGTGAACTGTATGACACATGATGACGAACCATTTTCGTTCGTGAAGCATAGATATCAGCTGCCGGTTCAAAGCGAGTAAAAGTCGTCCAAAGAAAATTAATGACAGACGATACGGCTCGCTCAGGCTCATCTGATATCACGATCAATGACCAGTCCTTAAATACCTCGGCCTTCGCGATCCGCGCACCAACATTGGGCTCCTCAGCATATGCAGGGGCGTCGACCACAAGGCATCCGGGACAAAACACGCCGACGGTCGAAACGCCGTGCGGTAACTCTGATGACCGGAACTCCTGTGGCAGTTGCCTTACAGCAGGACCCAGTCCAAGCCACACGCCTTTCGAGCCTTTATTTACCTCTGGTCCTGTGTAATCGAGCGTATCCATCGAAAGATTTGAGAAGACATAAAGGTCCGTCTCTGGATGCGTCCGTTGCAAAAGATGAACCAGTGTTTCTCTAAAGTTTTTCAGATCGACAGGTTGGTCTGTCACCAACAGAAATTTCGTCAGTGACAGCTGACCCTCACCTAAAATACGGAACGCGCTTGCCATTGCTTCGCGCTCATACCGTTGACGCACAACAGCGGCACCGAGCGAGTGATATCCCGTTTCACCATACGACCACAGGTCGACAACAGCTGGCATAACCAAGGGGAACAGCGGAGACAGTAGTTCCTGCAATAAATCACCGATGAAAAAATCTTCTTGCCGTGGCTTACCAACTACCGTCGCCGGGTAAATTGCGTCTTTCCGGTGCGCAATCTGTTCCACTGAGAACACCGGGTAGTCATGCGCGAGCGAGTAATAGCCATAATGATCACCGAAGGGCCCTTCACTCCTCCGAACGTCAGGTGCAACTGACCCCATCAGAGCAAACTCGGCGGTTCCGATCAACCGATGCGGGCCGACATTATCCACAACCGGCAACCGTTGACCGGCAAGGAGTGACGCTAACATCAACTCCGGCACGTTTTCTGGCAAGGGGGCAATAGCAGCCAACATCAACGCTGGAGGACCACCGAGAAAAACCGTAGCCGGAAGGGCCTGCCCTCCTGCCTCCGCTGCCGCATAATGAAAGCCGCCCCCTTTCCCAATCTGCCAGTGCATGCCTGTAGACCGACAATCGTGCACCTGCATGCGGTACATCCCGAGGTTGTGACCTGGACGACCGGGATGTTCGGTATAAACCAGCGGAAGCGTGATAAAGGGCCCCCCATCATCCGGCCAACACGTCAGGGCTGGTAAACGATCAAGGTTTACGTCGCTGGTGACCACATCGGTGACGGCCCCCCGTGTCTTCGGTACGGTCCCCATACGAAGCAGAGAACCAGCAACATCTCTCGCCTCCCACAACTTGGATGCAGTTGGTGGTAACAGCGTTTCGGCAAGTCCGACGAGACGTTTGATGAGTTGGAATGGGCGAGTGCCGAAGGCCAACTCAGCGCGTCGTGACGTGCCAAATAAATTCGTAACTAGCGGAAACGATGCGTCCGTCACATTCGTGAACAACAGCGCCGGGCCGCCCGCTGCAATCACACGTCGATGAATCTCGGCAACTTCAAGGTACGGGTCGACCGGAACATCGACGACAACAAGGTCACCATCTCGCTTTAATTGGTCAATAAAGGTCCGAAGATCGGGAAATCCTGACTCTGATATCGCCATTGGCGCCGCAGCATAGCACGCGACCGGAACTCCTTCATCAGCAGGTCACATTCGACCGCCTCATCTTTGCCGAGCTAGGTCTTACCCAAAACCAAGTAGCCCACGTACTCCGGCAGAGGTAAAATCACACGGTAGTATGAAATTCCGTGACAGACACTGCGTCGTGCAGGCTAGC
>DTWD01000107.1 GCA_012963185.1 Acidobacteriota bacterium | reverse complement strand
GGCTGTAGTGTCTCGCCAGGGCATATTTGTCTTCATCGAAGACGTCACGAAACTCAGCCGGCAGCGTCGGACTAAACGTGCGAAGACTCAGGATGCTCGAGGCAAGACTGAGTAGGTATTCGCCAAGAATGGCGATCAAAATAATGACAGCAAATATATTCACGGCGCTATTGAGTGTGGAAGTATATTCACACTTCGCTATATGGATCGACTTCCGTATGTTGCCACCGAACTAGCCGCGGGGTATGACGCGGTTGGAACATTGCCAGTTTCTGTAGTTCTCCACGATATTCGTAGTCTTTATAATGTTGGCGCATTTTTCCGGTCAGCCGATGGGGTCGGCATCGATCGGTTGGTGTTATCAGGAATTACCGGCCAGCCACCGCATAAAGAAATTACCAAAACGGCACTAGGCGCTGAGCAGCAAGTGTCATGGGAGCGGTGTGATGATATTGCTGCCTATGTGCAACAGCGACAAGAACTCGGGCACGAGATTGCTGCGATTGAAACGAGTCAGCATGCCGTTGATTTATTCGATTGGCAGGCTCGATTTCCTGTCTGTCTCCTCTTTGGGCATGAAGTGACCGGCCTCGACCAGCGATTACTCGACCGGTGCGATGTCCATGTGCGATTGCCCATGCGGGGCCTTAAACATTCCCTCAATGTGGCCACGGCGGGCGGGGTGGTGTTGTACGAACTGCTGCGGAAATATCGCTCTGCCCAGAAGACGTCCGTTCGATAGCCATTGGGTATTCCGCCGTTCAAAGTAGAATGCATGCGTAATGACCGATTTCCACTACCAACCGATTTTTGAGTTCGGGGCTGACGAGACGCCCTACAGGAAGCTGACATCCGACGGTGTGTCCATCATCAGTGTTGACGGCCGGGAGATGTTAAAAGTCGAGCCTGACGTGTTACGACTGGTGTCGCGAACTGCGTTTGATGATGTGGCGCATTTACTTCGCCCGGCCCATCTGGTGCAGTTGAGAAAGATCCTCGACGACTCAGAAGCGTCACGAAACGACAAGTTTGTAGCCCTTGAACTGCTACGGAATGCAAATATTGCCGCAGGTCGTGTGTTGCCAGGTTGTCAAGACACCGGCACGGCTATCGTCATGGGACACAAAGGTGAAAATGTTCTGACCAGCAGCAATGATGAGATTGCGATTTCACAAGGGATTTTTGATGCGTATTCGCTGCGGAACCTACGGTACTCACAGATGGCCCCGTTGGACATGTACACAGAAAAGAATACGGGGTCGAATCTTCCGGCTCAGATAGAAATTTATGCCGAACCAGGTGACGAGTATGAATTGTTGTTTGTCGCGAAAGGTGGCGGGTCCGCGAATAAGAGCTTCCTGTATCAAGAAACGAAGGCGCTTCTTAATCCCACGACACTCAGTCAGTTTGTCGAATCCAATTTGAAAACGATCGGGACATCCGCCTGTCCGCCGTACCATCTTGCGTTGGTAATTGGGGGCACGTCTGCCGAGTTCACGATGAAAACACTCAAACTGGCGACCACAAAATATCTTGATCGACTTCCGACGACAGGGAATGAACACGGTCGTGCGTTTCGGGATCTTGACATGGAACGGCAAGTGTTTGAGATCGCTCGGCAGATTGGGATCGGGGCGCAGTTTGGCGGGAAGTATTTTGCGCATGATGTGCGCGTTATCCGGTTGCCTCGTCATGGGGCATCGTGCCCGGTGGGATTGGGCGTGTCGTGTTCGGCTGACCGTCAGGCACTCGCAAAAATCACGCGCGACGGGGTCTATATCGAACAACTTGAAGAAAACCCGGCGAAGTATCTCCCCGACGTCATTGACGACGAATTACCTGAAGACGTTGTCAGAATAGATCTCAATCGACCGATGTCTGAGATTTTGGCGGAGTTGACAAAGTATCCCGTGGCGACGCGCCTGTCTCTTTCGGGGTCGATGATTGTGGCGCGGGATATCGCCCATGCAAAACTCAAAGAACGCCTCGATGCGGGTGAAGACCTTCCAGAGTATTTCAAGAACCACATGGTGTATTACGCGGGACCGGCCAAGAAACCGGAAGGACGGGCCTCCGGCAGTTTCGGTCCGACCACGGCGGGCCGAATGGACTCGTATGTCGATCTGTTTCAGGCTCGCGGCGGCAGCATGGTGATGCTGGCGAAAGGCAACCGGTCGCAGCAAGTCACGGATGCGTGTAAATCACATGGCGGGTTTTATCTCGGGTCGATTGGCGGCCCGGCGGCTCGTTTAGCCGACCACAGCATCAGGAAAGTGGAAGTGCAGGAATATCCAGAGTTGGGTATGGAGGCGATCTGGAAGATCGACATTGAAGACTTTCCAGCGTTTATTGTGATCGATGACAAGGGTAATGATTTTTACGCGCCTTTGATGCAGGCAAG
>DTWD01000106.1 GCA_012963185.1 Acidobacteriota bacterium | reverse complement strand
TTGTTCAAATTGCGGTTATTACAAGGGTCGTCAGGTGAAGGTGGTCAAAGAGGCGTGAGCCTTATTAGGCGGCACCTTATGCCGAACCTATAAGTTGCACAGACCGTCAGTTTGTTCATAACAATGGGGTGATTGGCAATAGGTACGCCCGTGAAAGGGATTCGAATCGCTGTCGATGCTGCAGGTGGTGACCTCGGTGGCCGTAATGTTATCGCCGGGGCACTTAGTGCGGCGCGCCATTTAGGCTTTGGGTTGACCTTGGTGGGACCAGACCCTTTTGTGAGGGATGAGTTGCAGCGACAAGAAAACATCGTAACGGAAGAAGTGGATATTCGAGTTGTCTCGGCGAGTGAAGTAATTGCTATGGATGAAGGGCCTACAGCGCTTCGGCGTAAGCCGAATGCTTCTGTGAAAGTGGCGGCCGAGGTAGTCGCGAATGGCGAGGCAGCTGCTTTTTTTAGTGCTGGCAATACCGGGGCGACTCTGATCGCCGCTCATTCAGTATTTGGAATGATGCCCGGCGTAGACCGGCCGGCTCTAGCGACGACAATTCCCACGCGGCATAGGGACGCAGTCTTACTTGACGTCGGTGCGACAATTGACTGTCGGCCACGTCATCTATTGCAGTTTGCTGCGATGGGTACGGTCTATGCGGAAAGAGTGCTCGGAATTGCGAATCCTAGAGTGGGTTTGTTGTCCATCGGGGAAGAAGCTATTAAGGGCAATGAGCTGACCCGAGACGCTCATCACTTGTTATCTAATAGCGATATTCGGTTTATCGGTAACCTGGAAGCACGAGACTTGTACAGTGGTGATGCGGATGTGGTCGTTTGTGATGGATTTACCGGCAATGTGGCTCTTAAAGTGAGTGAAGGACTTGTAGAAGTCATCGAAGATTTATTACGTGATGAGTTGAATCGTACTTTTACGACGCAATTAGGTTATTTGTTGTCGCGGAGGTCGTATAGACGATTTCGACGACGTGTTGATTATTCAGAGTATGGGGGCGCTCCGTTGCTTGGTGTAGCTGGTCTCGCGGTAGTCGGTCACGGACGTTCGTCGGTTAAGGCGGTACGAAATGCGTTGGCGCTAACGCATCGTTTTGTGAATGAAGATTTTGTGCAATCGATTGACGAGAGTATGTCATCACTCAGTTCCGAAAGGAGCCACTAGATTCGATGGTCGCCTTCGTCTTTCCTGGACAGGGTTCTCAATATGTTGGTATGGGTAAGGAATTCGCGGATAAATTTCCGATTGTCCGTCAAGTCTTTGAAGAAGCCGATGATGCGCTCGGTCAGAAAATTAGCCGGCTATGTTATGACGGTCCAGCAGAAGAGTTACAGTTAACTGAGAATACACAGCCAGCGATTTTGGCGACGAGTGTGGCAGTTTGTCGTTTGTTAACGTCTCGTGGCTATGAATCTCATTATATGGCTGGGCATAGCCTTGGCGAGTATTCGGCTCACGTTGCAGCTGGAACGCTAGGTTTTGCCGATGCCCTTCGCCTGGTAAGTAGACGGGGTCGGTACATGCAGGAGGCTGTACCTGTCGGGCAAGGCGCCATGGCGGTAGTAATAGGACTCGACGCAGAAGGAATTCAGCAGGCATGCGCTGAAGTTGCGGGAGATGAAGTAGTGAGTGCCGCTAATCTGAACACACCGAGCCAAATTGCTATTTCTGGTCATGTTCAGGCGGTAGAGCGGGCTGGTGTTAGGGCACGAGAACTCGGAGCGAAGCGAGTTGTACCGCTTTCGGTCAGCGCGCCTTTTCATTGCGCACTCATGAAGCCGGCAGAGATTCGTTTGGAGCCTGAACTTCGTGCCCTAGTCGCACGCGATCCTTCTGTTCCGGTTATTGCCAATATTGACGCAAAGCCAAAGCGAGTAGGAACGGAGTCGGTTGAAGCGCTAATCCGTCAGGTTAGTTTGCCGGTTTTGTGGGAAGCTTCAATGCGGACGCTTATTGAAGCGGGTGTGTCGACGTTCCTAGAAGTTGGTCCCGGACGTGTGTTGGCTGGATTAATAAAAAAAATAGATCGTGGTGTTCGTGTTTTGAACGTTGAAGATTTAGATAGTTTGACGTTGGTTGAGTCTACTTGGGGATCTTTAGGCGACAATTCTGGATAAGTATGTTTAATGGAAAAGACAACTGAACGAGTCGCTTGGATTACTGGTGCGTCTCGAGGAATTGGTCGGGCCATTACATTAAGGCTAGCCGAAGCCGGCTTTACTATTGTGGCTTCAGCGCGGTCTAGCAATGCGGACGGGGTTGTCGACAAGATTAATGCTGAGGGTGGAAAGGCAGTGGCGCTATCTCTTGATGTCACCAATGCTGTTTCGATCCCCAATATTGCGAAAGAGATTGTTGGTCAGTTTGGACGAATTGATGTTCTTGTGAATAATGCAGGTATAGTGCGAGACCAGCTACTGATGCGTATGAAAGTAGAAGACTGGGATGCTGTCTTGGCAACTAATTTAACATCCGTTTACGGATGTTGCCAGTCGGTCCTGCGGACTATGCTGAAACAGCGCAGTGGTCGGATAATCAACATTAGTTCCGTTGTGGCACAAACTGGAAATTCTGGCCAAACTAACTATGCGGCATCGAAAGCGGGTTTAATAGGGTTTAGCAAATCTCTCGCTAGAGAGATCGCTTCACGTGGGATCACGGTAAACGTTGTGGCTCCAGGCATGATTGACACTAATATGACAGCGGAAATTGAGGGATGTGAACGTGAAGCGCTCCTAGAGCGGATTCCTATGGCGCGTCTAGGTCTTCCAGATGAAGTAGCTTCGGTTGTATGCTTTCTTGCGTCAGACGATGCAGCGTATATTACAGGGCAGGTAGTAGCGGTAAATGGTGGGTTGTATATGTAGGAGGTTGTTGAATGGCGGTCGCTGAAAAAGTTAAAGGCATTATCGTTGAGCAGTTAGGTGTAGACGAGGAAGAAGTAACGTTGGATGCTTCGTTCGTCGACGATTTAGGGGCGGATTCATTAGACACCGTAGAATTGGTTATGGCGTTTGAGGAAGAATTCCATCTCGAGATTCCCGACGAGGACGCAGAAAAGATTACCCGGGTAAAGGAAGCCGTTGACTACATTCAGTCTCACAGAAAAAAGAAGTAGCGTGCGAGGATTCTTGTAGTTGATAGGAGTAGCGTTGGAAAGGCGTGTTGTCGTCACAGGAGTCGGCCTTGTGTCGCCTCTCGGTGTAGGGACCCAAGAAAACTGGGAGGGGCTACTATCGGGCCGGAGTGGAATTCGCACCATTACCCACTTCGATCCGACGGAATTCCCATCAACTATTGCTGGTGAAGTTCAGGATTTTGATCCTTTACAGTTTGTGTCGAAGAAAGACGTCAAAAAGATGGACGTCTTTATTCAGTATGCACTCGCAGCTGCTGAATTTGCTCTTCTTGATGCAAACCTGCCAACAGATCGGAACCTTGGTACTGATGCCGGAGTTTTTCTCGCTTCGGGCATAGGTGGTTTTGGTACCATTGAACGCGAACATCGCGCGTTATTAAAGGGTGGGCCTCGAAAGATATCGCCATTCTTTATCCCGGCAGCCATTATTAATTTGGCCGCTGGTCAGGTTTCGATCCGTTTTGGTGCTAAAGGACCTAATTCGGCAACGTGTACTGCTTGTTCGGCATCAGCGCATGCAATTGGCGATTCACTTGAAATTATTAGACGCGGTGGTGCAGAGCTCATGATTGCTGGCGGATCTGAGGCAGCCATTACCCCTTTGGGTGTCGGTGGCTTTGCATCAATGCGGGCCTTATCAACTCGTAATGATGACCCTCAGAGGGCAAGTCGTCCATTTGATCTTGAACGTGATGGCTTCATCATTGGCGAGGGCTCAGGTGTTGTAATTCTCGAGGAACTTGAGCGTGCACAGTCGCGTGGTGCAGAGATTTATTGTGAATTGGTTGGCTATGGCATGTCGGCAGATGCT
>DTWD01000105.1 GCA_012963185.1 Acidobacteriota bacterium | reverse complement strand
TGACGGGGCAGGTATTTGCCATTTTTGTTATCGCAGTGGCAGCCGCCGAAGCGGCGGTCGGCTTGGGGATCATTCTGGCTTTCTATCGTAATAAGCAAACGGTGAACATCGACGAAATGAACGTGATGCGCTGGTAACATCACGCGATGGTGTAAGAGCCTCAACTTATGGAACTCATCTGGCTGATTCCCTTGCTACCCGGCCTTGGCGCTGCGGTGACTGGTCTCCTTGGGATTCGGTTCTTTTCAAAAACGCAGACCGCATTCGTAGCGTGCACGTCGATGGCATTGTCGGCGCTACTGTCGATCTATGCATTTGTCCAATTACTTGCATTGCCGACGGAGGCCCGTGTCTACGATGTCGTTGTGGCCCAGTGGATTCCGGCCATTCCCTTGGAGACCGCTAGTGGCATCGGGGAATTCGCTGTGGACTGGGGTTTCCGATTAGATCCTTTGTCGGGAATGATGATCCTTATCGTGAGCGGTATTGGCCTTCTTATCCACCTATACTCGACGTCCTATATGCATGGAGAATCCGCGGCAGGCTACGCGAGGTTTTTCTGCTATCTGAACCTATTTTGCTTCTTCATGCTGACGTTGGTGTTGGGTTCTAACCTGCTTGTCATGTTCGTCGGGTGGGAGGGCGTGGGGCTCTGCTCCTACCTGCTGATCGGTTTCTGGTACCACAAACAGAGTGCGACCGATGCGGGGAAGAAGGCATTTCTCGTGAACCGGGTCGGCGACTGGGGCTTCCTCCTGGGTATCTTCCTTATATTTTTTACGTTCGGAACCATCGATTTTCAAGAGGTGATGGCATCCGCTGCCGCAATGCCGATCGAGGCCACGGAGTTTGGTGTTATCTCGCTTATTTGTCTTTTGTTATTTGTCGGGGCGACCGGGAAGAGTGCCCAGATTCCGCTGTATGTCTGGTTGCCAGACGCCATGGAGGGGCCGACGCCAGTGTCGGCACTCATTCACGCCGCGACAATGGTCACGGCTGGTGTCTACATGGTGTGCCGCACCGCTACGCTCTTCACGCACGCACCCATGGTCATGACGGTCGTGGCGGTAATCGGCGCACTCACCGCTTTGATGGCGGCGTCAATCGGCTTGTTGCAGACCGACATCAAGCGTGTACTTGCCTACTCGACAGTGTCACAATTGGGCTATATGTTTCTCGCAACAGGGGTTGGTGCGTTTGGGGCTGCGGTGTTTCACTTGATGACGCATGCATTCTTCAAGGCGCTGCTTTTCCTGGGAAGTGGCTCGGTTATCCACGCGATGGATGGAGAGCAGGACATGCGAGCCATGGGCGGGCTGAAGCTGTATATGCCGGTCACATTTGTCACTATGTTGGTCGGGACGCTAGCGATTGCCGGCATCCCGCCGTTCGCGGGATTTTTTAGCAAGGACGAAATCCTCTTCCAGGCCTTTTTACATAACCGGGCTCTGTGGGTGATAGCAGTCTTGACTGCGGGGATGACCTCTTTTTATATGTTCCGGCTGATGGCCATGACGTTTTACGGTAAGTATCGGGGTCCGGCTTGGGAAGCCTCTGCCGTGGGGCACGACGGGGCTGACCGTCACGGTGCTGATGCCGAGGAAGAAGTCGACGATGGCCACGGCGCGTGGCACGGTCCGCACGAAT
>DTWD01000104.1 GCA_012963185.1 Acidobacteriota bacterium | reverse complement strand
CCTACCTGCCGAGCCAAAAGGATATGCTCCCGTGTCTGAGGCATTGGACCATCCGTGGCTGCCACGACCAAGATCCCGCCATCCATCTGCGCCGCCCCTGTGATCATGTTTTTGATGTAGTCGGCGTGTCCCGGGCAGTCAACGTGTGCATAGTGTCTATTTTCTGTCGTGTACTCAACGTGCGCGGTCGCGATCGTGATACCTCGTTCCCGCTCTTCCGGTGCGTTATCAATCGAGTCAAACGTCCGAACCGAATTCGTCGGATCGTGCTTTGCCATCACCGCTGTTATCGCAGCCGTCAGCGTCGTCTTCCCGTGATCAATATGCCCGATCGTGCCAATGTTTACGTGCGGTTTCGATCGATCGAATTTTTCTTTCGCCATCGCTCGAGATCCTTTATTTCCCTTGAATACGTGCTACAACTTCTTCGCTGACGTTATTCGGTACCTGCTCGTACCGATCAAAGTGCATAGAGAAAGTCGCCCGCCCCTGCGTTCGAGACCGAAGTTCAGTCGCATACCCAAACATCTCAGCCAGAGGAACGCGCGAGTCAACTATCTGTGTACCACCACGAGCCTCCATGGATCGAACCTTGCCTCGCCGGGTATTAAGGTCACCAATGACATCACCCATGTAGGCCTCCGGCACGACGACTTCAACTCGCATTACCGGTTCCAACAAAACGGCCCCAGCCTTCTTCGCGGCGGCACGAAACGCTGCCGCCCCGGCCACCTTAAAAGCCGCCTCCGATGAATCGACAGCATGGTGGGACCCGTCATAGAGCGACACGCTAACATCTTCTATGGGATACCCAGCTAGGACGCCTGTCGTAAGTGCGTCACGAATACCATCCTCAACCGGCTTGATATATTCACGAGGAATTGAGCCACGAACAATATCGTTCACAAATTCGAACCCATGGCCTGATTGTCCCGGTACAACGCGGATTTTTACGTGGCCATACTGACCACGTCCACCGGTCTGCTTCACGTAACGACACTCACCTTCGGCTTGGTGAGTTAATGTTTCCTTATAAGCAACCTGTGGACGCCCAACGCTCGCTTCAACTCCAAACTCTCTCTGCAATCGGTCGACCAAAATCTCTAGATGCAATTCACCCATGCCAGACATAACAACCTGTCCGGTCTCTTCGTCAGTTCGCACCTGAAAAGTCGGATCTTCGGCCGTGAGCTTTGCTAAACCCTGACCAAGTTTGTCTTGATCTGCCTTTGTCTTGGGTTCAATCGCCAGACTGATCACAGGGCTCGGAAACTCCATAGACTCCAGCACAACCGGCTTCTGTGGATCACAAATCGTGTCACCTGTACTCACACTCTTCAGACCGACTGCCGCCGCAATGTCGCCTGCAACAGCCTGTTTGATTTCTTCACGCTTATTCGCGTGCATCTGAAGCAAACGACCGACACGCTCTTGCCGACCGCGTAGCGGATTAAGCACCGACGCACCAGTTTTCATCACGCCTGAATAAACACGGAGAAATGTAAGCTGGCCGACATACGGATCAGTCATCACCTTAAACGCAAGAGCCGAAAATGGCGCGTCGTCATCAGCTAGTCGCTCAACAAAATAATCGTCATTCTCTTCAGTGCGATCGGGATGTGTACCCGTAATAGGCGGAACATCTTCTGGCGAAGGAAGGTAATCCACAACAGCGTCCAGAAGGGGCTGCACCCCCTTGTTCTTAAATGCCGAACCACAAACCACCGGAACGAACGGTGTGTCTTCTTTCCGAACCGATTCGATCGTGCGACGCCGAAGTGTTTCAATAATCTCCGACTCGGGCAGTGGTTCTCCGTGTAAGTACTTGTTCAGTAACTCGTCATTAACCTCACTGACCTTTTCGACCAGCTGCTCTCGGAGAGCGGTAGCTTCCTCTAGATATTCATCTGGGACATCTTCGATAATCGATTCTGCACCAAGCGTTTCATCTTTATAGCGAACGGCCTTCATACAGACGAGATCAATAACCCCAGCGAAATCCTCTTCGGCCCCCATTGGCATCTGTATCGCAACGGGATTAGCCCCAAGTTTCGTTCTAATCTGCTCGATCGTTCCCAAAAAGTTTGCACCCACTCGGTCCATCTTGTTCACAAAGCAGATCCGCGGCACCCGATACTTATCTGCTTGCCGCCACACTGTTTCCGACTGCGGTTCGACTCCACCGACTGCATCAAAAACCGCCACGGAACCATCAAGTACTCGCAGTGATCGCTCAACCTCAGCAGTAAAATCAACGTGACCAGGTGTATCAATGATATTGATACGGTGGTCTCTCCAAGAACAGGTGGTCGCAGCAGAAGTAATCGTGATCCCTCGCTCTTGTTCCTGCTCCATCCAATCCATGACCGCAGTACCGT
>DTWD01000103.1 GCA_012963185.1 Acidobacteriota bacterium | reverse complement strand
GCATTCACGACACGACCAAGCATCGCGTCACCAACCGGCACAGACATGACGCGACCAGTTCGCTTAACTGTGTCGCCTTCCTTAATATGAGTCGACTCGCCCAATAAAACGGATCCCACGCTGTCTTCTTCAAGATTTAGCGCAATTCCAAAAATTCCGTTTGGAAACTCGAGCATCTCGGTTGCCATGGCACCTTCAATGCCATGCAATCGCGCAATCCCGTCACCCACCGACACAACTGTGCCAACTTCTGCCACATCAACGTCAAGAGGGTAATCACCGAGTTGTTCTTTAATGATCTTTGAAATTTCGCTTGCTTTGATTGTCATGGTGTCTTACGTGCCTGTAATAAAACGTTGCCTGAGTCGATCAAGATGATGCGCAATGCTCCCGTCAAAAACAGTACTCCCAATCTGAGTCACCATTCCCCCGACGAGGGTATCGTCGACCGAAGTTTCAACTTTGATTTTCCGGCCTGTCGCACTTGCCAATGCCTGAACCATTGATTCCAAATGCGAACTATCAAGTGGTTCAGCCGTTGTAATACCCGCGCGCACCACACCAAGGTGGTCCATTAGAAGAGCGTTGTAACTTTCACTTATCTCTGGCAGCAGTTCTAGTCGGTCTCGGTCGGCAAGCATTAACAGGAGACGAGAGGCCACTGCCGACAACTGCATCTTCGCAAGAAGTGCACCGACAAGCCCACGCTTATTCACTACCGAAATAGCCGGATCTAACAGCGCGTTCTTAAGAGTATCGTGACCATCTAATATTTGTTGAAACGACAAAACGTCCTGTTCGGTCTTTTCAACATCTCCGCTGTCACGGCTAACCTCAAACAGGGCTCTTGCATAGCGTGCAGCCACCGCACGGTTGGTCATTGAATTTTTTTACCTATCCGTCTGGTCCGGTTCCGCGGCAACAACCTCAAAACCAGGGTGTTCTCTAGGGTGGGAGGTTCCAACCTGAGGTTAAACTGCTATTTATACCACTGCGCTAGTCGGGCGGACAAGCGAAGAAATTCCGAATCTCATCTTAAATTTAGAGTCCTATCCTCACCCTCGTCGTATGAATTGTTCGTAAAGTCGCTGCAGTTCATTCTCTGAGGTGAAGTTGACTTCGATTCGCCCACCCTTTCCGCTTCTCACAATTCGCACTCTGGTTCCAAGAGAGATACGGAGGCGCTCTTCTGCCGCTTTAGTGTGGACATCGTCATCGTTCGTTGTTGTTGCGGGAGACCGTTTCGGCGCGGTGATTCGTTTGACCAGTGCCTCTGTTTCTCGGACCGACAGGTCCTGGGAACGGATCTCCCGTGCAATGTGCCGTTGTGCTCGGGCATCGGGTAACGCCACCAGCGCTCGCGCATGCCCCATACTTAGGAATCCAGCAGCCACATCAGCTCTCACCTCTGGTGGCAAACTGAGTAGCCTTTGGTAGTTTGCGACGGTTGCTCGATCCTTGCCAACTGATTCTGCAATCTGTGCTTGTGTAAGTTCGAACTCATCTGAAAGGCGCTTGTACGCGGATGCCTCGTCTATCGGATTAAGATTTTCTCGCTGGATGTTTTCGATAAGCGCCATTTCCAAACGTTTCGTGTGCTCGACCTCTCGTACGACGACCGGTACCCTGAGCAAGCCGGCGCGTTGTGACGCCCTCCAACGCCGCTCCCCCGCGACGATGTGATATCCACCTTGTCGACGCCGATTAGGTGTTACAACGATCGGCTGAATAACACCATGCGAACGAATAGACTGGGCTAATTCTTCAAGCTTTGAATCATCAAGTACCGACCGTGGTTGGTCCGGGTTTGGCTCGAGAAGGTCCAGGTCTACCTCTCGGAAGCCTGCTACCTCAGGTGATGATCCAGGACCGCTGGTTGGACCCTGAATTTCTGGGAGTAGAGCACTCAGGCCTCGGCCAAGTGCTTTTCTTTTATCAGGCATCGCTTACATTTCTCCCGCATGACTATTTTGTCCCCTCAAAATGAACTCTCTTGCTAATGCCAGATAGGCCTCCGCGCCTTTGGATTTCACATCATGAAGAATCACTGGAAGCCCGTGACTTGGAGCTTCTGCGAGGCGGATATTTCGTGGAATCCTCGTTCCGAAAACTTTATCGCCAAAGAAATCTTTAACTTCTTTCGTAACTTGCTGCCCTAGATTCGTGCGATTTTCCGCCATTGTCAGGAGTACACCGGTAATTTCTAGGCTTGGGTTATAAGCTCCTTGGACGCGTCGCAGAGTTGTCATTAACTCCGCCAGACCCTCAAGGGCAAAATAATCACACGTTAACGGAATGATCATTCCCTCGGCAGCCACCAGTGCATTCAGCGTCAGAAGTCCAAGGGACGGTGGTGTGTCAATGAGCACATAATCAAAGTTGGTTTTGGCTTGTTGGAGCAGGGGACGCAATCGGCGTTCACGCTGAACGAGAGAGACAAGTTCGATCTCGGCGCCTGTCAGATTTCTGTCGGCGGGAAGTAGGGATAGACCAGCTACGTCGGTGGGCACAATAAACTCGGCGATTTCTGGCTCGCTATCAGCGGTCAGCGCCTCATAAACTGTCCCTGCGGGCCGAAATGAACCCTTCTTGCCTATCCCGCTTGTCAGGTTACCCTGCGGATCCATATCCACGATGAGAACGCTTTGGTCAGCGAGAGCCAGTGACGCGGCGAGATTGATCGTCGTCGTCGTTTTACCCACACCTCCTTTTTGATTAGTAATAGCAAAAATCTTTTGCATTATGTCATTAGCCATATAATATTTAGGTCTTATGTATTTTTGCTATTGTATGCTATCACGGCACCTGGTATCGGTCAACTATGTTCCACGTGGAACATTAAAACCAAGACACCAGCTGCCTATTAACGAAAAGAGGTGTCTCTTTGGGAAATATTAGTCAGCTCAGGAATACCATGATTCGTCGAGTCGGCATATCCGCACGCTCATAAAGCTAAGGCCTTTATTCTGGCTGAAAGCAATTCAACCCCACCATGAGACACACCAATATTACCAGCCTTAAGGACAAAAGACATTTTGCAACAAATCATGAACTTTGTAATGCTTAATAATAAAACTAATTCTGATCCCTGCACACCTACCACATTCGTAGAATAAACGTTGTCATTCGTGTTTTATTCGTCTAAGTGAGCTCTAGCTTTCTCACCACAACCAACTGACTACGCAGCGATTCAACCAGTGGATAAGTTGCCTCCCACACGAGCGGTGGTTGAACATCCCTAAGCGCGTCGCTTACACCATCACCTCGCAACAGTCCAAGAAGCCCTCCAGGCCGCACAAAGGCCTGCAAATTCCGTAAAGCCTTTCGTTCAAGCCGTACGGCCCGCACTGTCAGCGCGTTGTGAGTTTCGTGCAATTCGGGTCGGGAGAGTAATTCCTCATACCTGCACACCTCTACCTCAACATTCCGCAACCCCAGCTGACGGGCCGCGTCACGCAGAAACGCGCCCTTACGAGTCTTGCTTTCCACCATTCTCAAACTCAACTCGGGAAGCAGAATTTTTAGCGGCAATGCAGGAGACCCACCTCCCGACCCAATGTCGATTAAGGAACCTGTCTTTGGTAAATACCTCGCGACAATCAGGGGTTCGATGATTAGTCGGTCGAGGCCTGAATCGTTGTCTGCCAACGCTGTCAAATTGATGCGCGAGTTCCATCCCTGCAACATTCCAACATAGGCTGCAAGTTGCTCCGCCGCTTCCAATTTAAGTGCTACGCGGGCACGTTCTGCGCGTTTCAGTAATCGTGTGGCGAGGTTCCGTTTACCCAAAAGTCTTTTTTTACCCGTACAACTTTGTTCAAAGCTTCCTGCTAAGACAACCTAGTGTTAATCAAAGCAACCGCTGCAGGTGTTACACCGGGTATTCTCGAAGCCTGCCCAAGAGTCTCCGGACGTGTTTCCACAAGTCTCTCAGTTACCTCACGCGACAATCCCGGCAATCCGTCGTACTCAAATGCATTTGGTATATGGCGTTGCTCGAGGTCCTTCATGCGATCAACCGTCGCATTTTGCCTCTTTAGATATCCCGCGTACTTGAATTCTGTCTCGACGCTCCAATAATCAACTTCCTGTCCGCTCGACCCCGTTTGGATCGTCAGTTCATGCTGATCCACTAGTGAATTAAGGGACACATCGGGTCTTTTTAAGGCATGACTCGCCCGCACTCTCAAACCACCCTGCAGAGTAACCGTGGTTTGCTCCACGGTCTCTATATTTCGTTGGAATCGTTGTCGGCGCCGAACAAAATGCTCCCAGCGTTCGTCCCCAACCAACCCCACATCTCGGCCCTTTTGTGTAAGGCGAAGGTCCGCATTATCAATTCTCAGTAATAGCCGATATTCTGCGCGGGACGTAAACATCCGGTATGGTTCAAGACAGCCACGAGTTGTAAGGTCATCGGCCAAAACACCGATGTAGCCATCGCTCCGTGCAAATGTGAGCGGCGGTTCTTGTGCCGCATGCCGAGCTGCGTTAATCCCTGCAACAAGCCCTTGTGCCGCGGCCTCTTCATAACCGGAGGTTCCATTTACTTGGCCAGCAAGAAACAGTCCAGAAACGCTTTTAGTTTCATAGGTGCGCAACAGTTCAGTTGGTTGAATAAAGTCATATTCCACCGCGTACCCCGGGCAAAGCATCTTCGCTTTTTCTAACCCCGGCAACGCATTTACCAATGCTTGTTGAATCTCTGCCGGCAAGCTCATCGAATAACCATTTACATATATTTCCTCGACACCGATGCCCTCCGGCTCAAGAAAAATATGATGTCGTTCTCGATCGGGAAATCGCATCACTTTATCTTCAAGGGAGGGGCAGTATCTCGGGCCTATTCCTTGAATCTGTCCGTTATACAATGGGGAGCGATCGATGTTTTTGCGAACCAAGTCATGCACACGATCCGTCGTATAGAGGGAATGGCAGGCGATCTGTGGCCGACGGATCGATTCGGTCATAAAAGAAAAAGGAACGGGACAATCATCTCCCAAAGCTTCTTCAAAACATTCAAAATCAATAGTGCTTCGAGCTAATCTCGGAGGAGTACCGGTTTTAAGGCGACCCCATCGAAAACCAAGATCCTTTAATGACTCAGCCAACTGATGAGATGGCGGCTCGCCCGATCGCCCAGCAGGTTTTTGTTCCCGCCCAACATGAATCAAACCATTGAGGAATGTGCCAGCAGTAACGATCACTGACTTGGCCCAAAGCGTTGTGCCAGAAGCGTGGCCGCTACCACCATCGTCAAATTCAACGCCTCTGACACAACCACCTTTCACTAAAAGCCTGCCGACGTGACCAATGACCCACTCTATCCGCGTTTCTTGCCGAAGTATTCTTGCAATCCAATCGCTATAAACACGCTTATCTGCTTGCGCACGAGGCGACCAAACTGCCGGTCCACGACTTCGGTTAAGCAATTTAAACTGCAAGCCGGTTGCATCGATTGCCCGACCCATTACACCGCCAAGGGCATCGATTTCTCTCACCAAATGGCCCTTAGCGGTACCCCCAATTGCCGGATTACAGGGCATATGGGCTACCGTGTCATGCGATAACGTACAAAGTCCCACTCGCTGCCCAAGGTGTGCCGCAGCGTAGGCAGCTTCTACTCCTGCGTGTCCTGCTCCAATGACGATGACATCAAAACTTTTACTCATATGTTATTTGCCGATACAGAATCGTTCAAAGATTCGTTCTATTACCGCGTCAGGGGCTCTCTTCCCCAACATTTCTTCCAACGCTGAACGGGCTTCCTGCAAATCCGTTATGACTAGCTCTTCCGCCGCACCAGAAATTGCAGCAGAAGTTGCCCTTGCTAATGCTAACTGTGTTTTTTTTAGCAGCTCAATATGACGTAGGTTCGTGACGGCTGGTATATCTCGTCTCACTTTGGTATGAACTTCATTGTCTCTGTCTTCGATGACAGCAATGAGCTGGTGACGAAGAGTCTCTAAGACCGTTTGATTATCAGAAAGAAGACATGCCTCAAAAACACGACCTGCGACACCCACCAAAGGCTCGGATTCGATCGCCCACGCACATGGTAGGTCGCGCTTACTCACTACGACCAGCCTTCTCATGCCCTTCGTGTCTTCGAGGATTTTGTAATCTCTATTCGTCAAAGGACAAGAGCCATCAAGCACAACGACAACCGCCCCGGCGACAGTGATTGCGCGCTGTGCACGATCAACTCCCTCTGCTTCAACAGGATCGTCTGTCTCGTGAATTCCGGCCGTGTCGACAAGTGCGATGGGAATGCCTCCGAGGTCGATTTTTTCAGTTAACAAATCCCGTGTTGTTCCTGCTGTCTCTGTAACGATTGCCCGGGGGACACCGCACAGTGAATTGAAGAGGGTCGACTTTCCAACATTTGGTTTACCAACTATCGCCACTTGACATCCTTCTCGTAGAAGTCGTCCTTGGTCAGCGTTGGCTAACATTTGAGATACTTGGGTCGACAGCGCCGTTGCTGCAGACGCTACGTTTTGTTCATCGACGAAGTGATAGCCTTCCTCTGGGAAATCGAGAGAAGCCTCAAGAAGTGAGATTAAATCGAAGAGTTCTCGATCAATTTTCTCTACACCCAAAGTCATAGTTCCTTCGAGCTGGTCAAACGCGGCTCTTGCCTGCCTGGGCGTTACCGCATCCGCGAGGTCAGCGACTGCTTCTGCCTGCACCAAGTCAATGCGGCCATTCAGATAAGCCCGAAATGTGAATTCTCCCGGTTCTGCTAAGCGGGCACCTGCGGTGATAGCCGCAGAAACTATCTGGCGCAGAAGCACTGGATTGCCATGACCACTGACCTCTACAACATCTTCGCCTGTATAGGAACTTGGCCGAGGAAAATAGGTCGCGACAACGCGGTCGATTACTTTGCCGCCGTCCGGGATTACCGCTTCAGTAACTGTGGCGTGACGCGGCTTAAGCGGGGTAGATCGACGCAGCATGATGCTTGCTATCCCCGTTGACGAAGGCCCGCTCACGCGGACGACACCGATCCCTCCAGGGCCCGGGGGCGTCGCAATCGCCACTATTGTGTCGTCGGTGGCAAACACTGAATGTAAAGTGCGTCTTCTATATAAAGTGGTTTAGTTACTATATTTTAACAGTGTATTGATCCGTGTCTAGTCGCCGGCAGAAATCACCACGGTTTTCATAAAGGCGTCTCCTACACTTTCAGACGACACGTCCGCGATCTCTGCAACAGCGAGGTGTACGATCCGTCTGGCGTATGGATTCAGGGGACCAACTTCTTGCGATTCCCCTGTCTCCAAAGCTTTGCTTGCTAGAACGACCGCCGTTTCCCTTAACTCACTGTCCTGGCCCCTACGATAATTAAGACAGTCGACAACAATGCGACCGCTTGGATGATCGCGACGAAATGCGGCATTCACAAGATGTTGCAACGCATCCAAACCCTCGGCTTTGTTCTGAAGAAATACGTCGCATTCGTCGCCCTCGATAGACACACGAGTGGCATCATCAAGTGCTTCCGTTGTGACCGTCAACTGCAAACCCATCGCATCACCAACGTTCGTCAAGAACTCCGTCATGCGCGCATTTAAATCCCCTGTTGCCGTCATCACTTCTCCTTCAAAGCTATTTCGTGTTCTTTGTTCGCTGTTTAATCCGTCGCTCGGCTGCCGGGCGAACTGTATGGACTTTTGGTGGGCCGATGATTCGATTGGTAATGAGCGTCTGCGCGATAGTCAGCAAATTGCTTGTCAACCAGTAAAGAACAAGGCCACTCGCCGCGAAAAGAAACATGACACTGAACATTACTGGCATGAGCATCATGATCTTTTGCTGCATCGGATCCTGGCTTGGAGTGGGGGTCATTCTTTGTTGCACGAACATGGAAACACCCATTGCGATTGGTGTGATGTAGTACTGGTCGGCGACTGTCAGATCTGTAATCCATCCAATGAATGGTTCGCCACGAATTTCTACCGCCACGGATAGCAGGCTATAAAACGCAAACAACACCGGCATCGTCAGCAGCATTGGGAAACAACCACTTACCGGGTTTACGCCTCGTTTTTTATAGAGCTCCATGATCTCTTGGTTCATCTTTTGCTTCTTCGGGTCCGTTGTTTTTAGGTCTGCATACCTTGCTTGGATCGCTTTCATCTCCGGTCCGATTTCTTGCATCTTACGCATCGAAAGAACACTTTTGTGGCGGAGAGGAAAGATGACCACATTAATCAAGAACGTCAGGACGATGATTGCCCAACCCCAATTGCCAATGTAGTCATAAATCTGGGTCAATGTCCGGTGGAGTGGAACAACAATCCAACTGGTCCAACCGAAATCGATTGCTTCAATCAATGCAGGATCAACACGTTCCAGGTGTGCAAACTCTTTTGGTCCGAGGAAAAACCGTTCGTTCTCAACAACGTTGTCGGGCCAACGCAGCTCCAAGGTTATGAGTTCTCGAGACGGTCCGTCTGGATCATGTGGTGGAAGAGGTAAGGGCCGATAGCCAACTATAACCGAAGGATTTGTCGTTATTGATGCAACTAGAAAATAGTGGTTATCGATTCCGGCGTAACGAAGTTGACCGTTATATTGAGGACGTGCTTCTATCTCTGAAACTTCAAGGTGCTCCACGTCACTATCGCCAAGAATACCGTTGGTTTCGACTCGACCATAAAGGACAGCGCGTGGTCCGTATCTGTAACCGATCATGCCGGATGTCGTTGATTCACCTCCTCCAAGCGCAGGCCCCCACTGAACAGCAAACGGTAGCGTTTCGCCGTTTAGTGTTGCGACCACACTCACAGACATCACATAGTCATGCTCGCTCGGGTTAAAGGAATATTGTTTGGCAATGCGAAAACCCGAAGAATCTTCGTAAACAAAAGAAACCTCCTCCTGCTCATTGCCTAAAGACAACGTCGACGCGCTGGCTTGGAACAGCGCCAACCGGGCACGAGCGCTCAGTTCGGGATCGTCAAAGGCTAAAGTGAATGGCTGTACTTGTTCTGGAGGAAGGTTTACCGGCACAAGATCAATCAGCGCCTCGCCGCCCTGCTCGGTGTGGTTCTTTAGTTTCCAGCTGGTGAGAACGGCCCCTCGGTTCGAAAATGTAGCGAGGATTGTATCGCTTTCAACAGTTGTTTTCTGCTCCGCCTCGGCCGACACCAACACTGTGATGCCAGCCAGCTCTAAACCCAGCTCTCCCCCATCTAAAGAAGACGTATCTCCTGTCCCATCAGTCACTTCCGATGGTGCTGCTGTTAGTGGGACAGGTGTCGTCGCTGTTGTTACTGCCCGTGGGTTGTCCGTTTCTGAAACTCCCGAAGACACGCTTTCGACCGGTCGGCTAGCCTCTTCTGTGTCTATGGGACCCGGAGGAACAAGATAACTCTGGTAAAGGATTAACACCAGAAAAGACAGGAGCAAAGCGAGAAGAACATTTCGTTCCATGGATTGCGTTCTACCCTTACACCAGTTCTATATATTGGAATCTCGGTTTGGTGTCGGTACTTGGTCTAGACCGCCCTGACACAGTGGATGACATCGGCACAGGCGGTGTATCGCCAACCATGTTCCCTTAACGGCGCCGTGAGTAAATATCGCCTCTTTTCCGTAATTCGAACACGACGGAACAAACCTACAGCACCCTGTAAACCATTGAGAAAAAAGAAGTTGATATACATCTATGGTCGCTATAAATAGTCTCGCCGCAATAGTCTTTCCCCGGTTCTGCTCCAAATTACTCACGCTCCTACTGAGTCACGTTGTTGATGAACTTGATCATGCCGTAACAGTGTGCCCCGGTAATCTTCTTCTAACTCGCGAAAAGTAACATCAGGAAACCCTGGCCTGAGCAAGGCGACAATGTCATATCCTGGCCCACACCTAAGTTGGCGGAACAGTTCTCTCATGATTCTTTTTGACCTATTTCTGCGCGTCGCTCCGCCGACCCTCCGTGTTGCAATAATTCCGAATCGGCTTCGATCGAGACCATTCTGGATGGTAAACAGGGTTAGGTGTCGGCCCCGAATCTTGGCTCCGTTCCGCTGGACTTTCAGGAACTCCTGCCGCCGCCGGAGCCGATCGCGGCGATCGCGAGCGTGATCCAATTTCGTATAAACTCTTTATTTAAAACAACTTAAGAGACTGAAAGGCGCTTTCTTCCTTTGGCGCGCCTGCGCTGAATGACCCGACGACCCGTCTTTGAACTCATTCGTGTTAGAAAACCATGAGTTCGCTTGCGGTGTCTATTGTTCGGCTGGAATGTGCGTTTCATGGACTCGTATCTACCTCTGGACGAACACCAAGCCAACATGGTACCCAAGCGACTGCGAAACTGTCAACGAAAAGGGCCGCTCGCTTGCCTCTTTCTAGTGGATTGTGACCAAAAGTTACTTGAAGTAGGTAGGTTTTTGACCCACAAAGATGGTCTATCTCCTAGTTAATCGCTGTTACCGATTGCTTCGAATAAATGCTGTGTGCTACAGTCGCCGGCCTGCAGTTAGTGGGGACCGCTTTAGTCTTACGATGGTTTTCCACAACTGTGGAAGAAATTGTGGAAAAAAACAAATCTTTCGCCTAAGAAAACCAGTAACTCTATTTTTTACTATGTTTTACCACGATAACGGTTACCGTCCCAGTGGTACCTGTAAGGCTATGGGGGCGAAAACTTTCCAACGGATTCGTATCGTCTAATGCCATCGAACGTTTGGAGCCAGG
>DTWD01000102.1 GCA_012963185.1 Acidobacteriota bacterium | reverse complement strand
CGTCGCAAACTGGCAGCCCCCAGCATTCAATCCTGACACCGGCCTCTTTTACACCCAAGAAAATAACGGGTTCAACCTGTTGTATCTGACAGACCCAGACCCAAGAGGGTCAATGGGACTCGGCGGGAAAGACCGTGTCACTGTCGGGTCTGGTGGTAATGCGCTCTCAGCAATTGACTATCGGACCGGTCGGACGGCTTGGCGTCATGCCTGGCCCCGGGGAGGCGGAGGTGGTGCCGGTGTTCTTACGACAGCGGGAGGCTTAGTGTTCACCGGCGACGGCAGTGGCAACTTCGTAGCGTTCGACGCAACAAATGGAACCTTGTTGTGGAACACTCGCATCGGAAATATTTCCAACGCGCCGGAGACTTATCTCCTTGACGGTCGGCAACATGTGCTGGTTGCCGCCGGCACTCAACTCTTTGCATTTATCATGTACTAAGCTGACCCATCGGTACAGTGTTGCGTCGAACCTAGCGCGCTGGATAATCGTGACTCAACCCGTTTCGGCTGTTGGTCACCGTGAAACTGCCATCTGACTGCGCTAACAGTTTAATCCAATGGGACGCCCCGACATGCACCGGCGGCTCACCAGCAGTTACCTCCTCACTCCCATCATTCAAATTGGCAATGAATCGATCGGGGCTATTGAGTTCCCCTGCATCAACGGCGTAGTGATTCTGCCAGAGGTGCTCCAGGCTCTCAACGGCACTGAGGATTTCAAACGTTTGGCCGGCGCCACCTTTGCGCGGACCATTGTTCATAATGGCAACCCGGGGTTCTAACGGATAGACCAGCGCTTCAGACCCCGATGTATGGGCACCATGGTGGGAAACGAGATAGGCATCAACCGATCCGATTTTGTCGGTCGGACACATGAGCGCGTGTTCCTTATTCCACGTCAGGTCGCCCATGATGATGGTGCGAAACTGACCGTAAGCAACAACCGCACTCACGGATAGCTGGTCTTCTGCGTCACCACCTCTGCTCGTAATGTTCTCACCGTGAAACAGAAAGTTATCGCACGCGGGATTGGGGTCTCCGGCACCAGAAAGTGGTGCGGATAAAACTTGCCCCCCTGATGCAATGATTCGGACATCAAGACCAGTAATCGGTACGGTATCACCTGGCTCAACCTCGAGATGCTCAGAGCGTGCGCGCAAGTCGGCATATCGGTCGAAGGCTGACTGTCCACGCTCTCCCAGGTCCGGACTTGACCCATGGTCAACAAAATGATGAATTGGCAGTCGCTCGGCAAGTGGAAGCGACCCCCCCATGTGGTCCGTGTGGAAATGGGTCACAAGTAGGTAATCAATTGCCGTTACCCCTGCCTCGTTCGCCGCCGCAACGATACGCGCAGCATCGCGTCCGCTATAGCCGGGCCAGCCTGCATCAACGAGCATTGACTCCCCAGTCGGGGAGACAAAAAGCGTCGCTTCGCCTCCCTCAACATCGATGACGTAGATCTCAAGCAACGCCGAACCGATGGGTTGAGCTGAAAGCGCTACTCCCGCCGCCACGAGGAGTAGGGCAATCAGTCGGAGCTGGAAGATGATCTCCCGTCTAGGCGAGAAGGCTGTTGATGACCTTGCCATGTACATCGGTCAACCGAAAATCTCGACCCTGAAACTGAAACGTCAGTTTCGTGTGGTCGATGCCAAGTAAATGCAGCATCGTCGCGTGCAGATCGTGGATGTGCACGGGGTCAGCGGCAACGTTGTAGCCAAAATCGTCAGACTCGCCGTATGTGATGCCTGGTTTCGACCCACCACCAGCCATCCAAATCGTGAAACATCGTGGATGGTGGTCTCGACCATAGTTATCTTCAGTCAGAACACCCTGCGAATACGGACCGCGGCCAAACTCACCACCCCACAAGACCAACGTGTCTTCCAGCATGCCGCGTTGCTTGAGATCCT
>DTWD01000101.1 GCA_012963185.1 Acidobacteriota bacterium | reverse complement strand
ATCGGCAGCGGCGTCGTTTCATCCCGCCACGCAATGGTGTTCATGTAGATGCAGCTGTACCCGTTATCGCAACTCCCAACGAGAAAGTCCTGATCAATCGCCAGTTCCAGTGAGCTGAGCGGGGTGGTACGCCCCAGTTGGTCTGCGGCAATCTGATCAGCTGTCTTTCCGCCACGGACATCAGCCCCTTCTGTTTCACGAGGATGGATCCCATTCAACCAGGTCGCGGTCGCGCGGGTGTGTTCGCCATTCCCATCACCAAGCGCTTCTGCCTGACCTTGCGCCAATCCGCTCACCACAACCGTCTGATCACGGTACGGTGCAAGTGGACTTAACGTCGTTGACAACTCGAGCGACTCCTTGGGCGCAGGCATCCACGCGTCCATCGCCATCCCGTTCGGACAGTAGACCCAACCCAAGCGACGGACGGGTTCAGCCGCTCGTCCGGAAATACCAGACAACGCCGGTACCATTGCGTCGAGCATCGGCAACGCCATCGCCGTCCCCAGACCACGAAGTACGGTCCGACGCGGAAGAGTTTTCTTCGAAATAATCATGATTCCGTCCTCCTCATTGTGAACGGCGCACTTTTGACGATACCAAGAATAATCGATGAGAATCGATAATTATCATCTGCTGCATCTCGCAGGATTCCCCGCACGATCGGCGCATCGTAATGCTCCAAGCCTCGACCAAGGCCATAGATCATGAGTTTCTCTGTCAGTGTACCGACAAATCGAGCAGGGCTGGCAACTAATGCATCCCGTAAACCGGCTGCACCATCAAACTGCGTACCGTCCGGCAACTCGCCAGTCGCATCAATTAGTGTATTCGCGGCCGTATGCGTTCGAAACCGACCAACCGCATCGAATTGCTCAAGAGCAAAACCTGGAGGGTCCATCAGACGGTGACAACTGGCACACACCGGATTAGCGCGATGGAGTTCCGTGGCCTCCCGCATCGACAACACCTCACCATTATCTGTCGTTTCCTCCAACGACGGCACATCCGGCGGTGGTGATGCCGGTGGCGTGCCCAATAGATTCTCTAGAACCCACTTTCCACGCAACACTGGAGACGTACGGTTCGGATACGCCGTCACCGCCAGAATACTGGCATGCCCGAGAAGACCACGCCGGGCATCATGCCCCAACCGGTCGAGTGACACGCGCCTGAAATGACTCCCGTAGACATGTGGAATGTCGTAATGGCGAGCCAACCGCTCATTGACGAACGTGTAATCCGCCGTCAACAGGTTCATGACATTCTGGTCACGAAGAAAAATATCTTCTACAAACAATTCTGTTTCCCGCTGCATCGCCTGCCGCAACGCCTCTCCGACATGAGGAAACAGATCCTCATCCGGATACAGAGCCGGCACATTTCGTAGATAGAGCCACTGGCTCGCAAAATTTGTCACCAGTGCACTCGCTCTGTCGTCGGCAAGCATGCGCCGCGTCTGAGCTTCGAGAATTGCTGGTTCACGAAGTTGACCCGTAGCCGCCAGATCAATCAACTCGTCATCCGGCACACTGGACCACAAGAAAAATGACAACCTCGAGGCTAGCTCTAACTCAGAAATTTCATAAGTGGTGCCAGGCGCAAGTCCATCCGGGTCTCGCTCAACACGCAAAACAAACTCCGGACTGGCGAGCATCCACCGCAATGCAAGTTCAATCCCAGCATCAAACCCGTCTTCAACACGTCCGTCTTCAAAAAACTCAAGCAACACATCGAGGTCTGCACTTGTCACTGGCCGTCGGTAGGCCCGCCGCGCAAGTTTCGACAAGATCTCTCGCGCACACGCTGTCTGCTCTGTAACCGGTTGAGCATCAGACGGACTACAGCTAAAGATTCGGCGACGACTCGGCGTCGGTACAACCGGGGCCGCATCGTTCGTATCATATGGACCCGTGATCGTGACCTGACCAAGATACGGCTGATGCCGCGTGTCGACGGCCGTATACGGTCGAAGGTACGGTTCACGCACCGATTCGGGATACGCCCATGTCCGACGGGCGAAGGTCACTTGAATGTCCCCTGGGCCTGCCCGAACCGGTACTCGAAATTCCCAGTCCCGGTCGACCTCGCGTTGGCTGGCTCGCCAATCCCGATAGGCGGCAGCCTCCCGTGAGACATCAACTGGAGGCGGTTCGCCTACCGTATAGGACTGAATAATCTCATTATCGAGACTGATTTCAAGCGTATGCGGGACGTCGAATGCTGCCAATGCACCACCGGTGCCACGGGCCAGAATTACTCGGACAACGTAGTCGCCGTCTTGTGGAAAGTTGTACTGAAATCTGGCTCCTCCCCTAGTGCCGAATGGCATACCTTCGACCCAATAATCTTGCGAGAGATCATTAGTCACACGAAACGTTTCGGTCGTAGCAGATGCGGCTGGTCTCCCGACCGCGATACGACTAATTTTTCGTGCCGCCGTCAAATACCGCTCAAGGAGTGTCGGGGACACACCGAGTACCCCAGCGATGTTGTCAAATCCGTAACTCGCACCATCTGCCGGAAGTAATGCGGAGACATCGATGTCAAGGTCCAATAGATCTCGAACAGCATTGTGATATTCGGTGCGATTCAGGCGGTGGAAGGCTTCGGTCCGTCCGGGATTGATCTCAGCTAATGCATTCCGGTCAAGTTCGGTCTCGAGGTACCGAATAAACCGCTCATAGGTCACACCGTCTGGGCGAGGTCTTGGTACCGGCGGCATCGCTCCGGCCCGAAGTTTCCGAACGACAGTTTCCCAAACAGCCGGCTCTGCTGCTACCCGCGTCACATCGTGTCGGTCAAGGGCGAGTCCACCTGTCTCAAGCTGTTCGTTGTGACATCCGACACAATAGCGCTCAAGAAGGTTCTGTTGCCAGACCTCCTGGGCAACGACCCGTTCGCTCGCCCAACCAAACAACAGTTGCATCCCGACCAGCAAACTCGTCAGTGACTGTAATCGCGACATGAGCTAATTCTCGTCAGTATCAGGCGAACGCAAGTACCTGTCAAATGTTCCAGACATGCGCGTTCTCTCGTAATGATCTATTCTGATGGCAGGAGAACAAACCCATGAATTACCAGCGACAGCAGACACCAGCTTTACAAGGAAGCTACACGTCTACACCGGTTGAATTTCTTGGGGTCGACCGACGCGCCACCTTTATTACGCGTACGTATAACCACCTCTTTGCGGCCATCGTCGGATTTATTGTGGTTGAAATGTTCTTGTTCACCTCAGGCCTTGCCGAACCGATTGCGCGCGCGATGCTGGGCGGCAGTTGGATGCTTGTCCTGATGTTATTTATGGGACTGAGCTGGCTTGCCACACGAACCGCCACACAATCGAAATCTCTTAAAAATCAATACTTGGCGCTGAGCGGGTTTGTTGTTGGTGAGGCCATCATCTTCGTT
>DTWD01000100.1 GCA_012963185.1 Acidobacteriota bacterium | reverse complement strand
TGCTGGAACAATTTTGATGACCCCTAAATCTGACTGTATTTTGCATCCAGTGGACTTTTTACGAGTCCATCAATTGTGACAAGGACGGCAAATTGATTTTTGACCTCTTTCTGCTTGAAACGATCATCAGCGGCATCCTGTTTGGGGGAGTGCTGGCCTTGCTCGCGCTCGGACTCAACTTGGTGTTCGGGGTCGTTGATGTCGTTTGGATCTGCTACGCCGAACTGGTGATGGTGGGCATGTACTCCATTTACTGGGGGCACGCCCATTTCCAACTGCCCCTGCTGCTGTGTATGGTGATTGCCATCCTCGCGGTCGCCCTGCTTGGGTTCCTGATCCACTACCTCGTGATCCGGCCAATCCTTGGTACTCCACCCATCAACCAGTTGCTGGTGACAGGGGGGTTGCTGTTCTTCATGCAAAGCTTTGCGACTCTGCTCTTCACCGGCGATTTCAGAAACCTTGGCCTGCACCTGCCGATTCTCAAACTGGCCGAAATGTACATCAGCTTTTCCCGGCTGATCGCCTTTGGCACCGCCCTGCTGGCAATGATCGCACTCTACCTGTTCCTGACGCGGACTTATCTCGGAACCGCAATCCGTGCAATTTCGCAAGACCGCGAGGTGGTGGTGCTGATGGGGGTCAATGCCCAGAGGGTCTATCTGGCGGCTTCCACGCTCGGTGGCGGCCTTGCGGGCTTAGGCGCGGCGTTACTGATCCTACAGTACGACGTGCACCCGATGATTGGCATCTCATTCGGTCCGATCACCTTCATGATTTGCGTACTGGGGGGACTTGGCAACTTGATCGGCGGATTCATAGCCGCCTTCGTCATGAGCCAGTTCATTTCGCTCGGCGGGTTTTTTCTGGATTCCGAGTGGGGCTACATGATCGCCTTTGTGTTCTTCATCCTGGTGATGTTCCTCCGGCCCCAAGGGCTTTTCGGGAAGCGCTCGTGACCTGGTTTCCCAAGTTCGCGGCTCTGGCCCTCCTTGCAGCAGTTCCGTTCCTAGAACTGCCCGATTATTACATGCACGTGCTGATCCTGATCCTGATCTGGGGATTCGTTTACACTGGCTGGTCGCTCATGGGCCGTTTCGGTCTCGTTTCCCTCGGACACGGCGCCTTCCTCGGCATCGGCGGGTACACGGTGGTGCTGTTGTGGAACTATTACGGGGTCACTCCTTGGCTGGGAATACCGGTCGCCTTGGTGCTGGCGGGTATCGTCGCCCTGATCGTGGGCTATCCGTGCTTTCAGTTCCGCATCGTCGGCCACTATTTCGCGCTGGTGACCCTCGCCCTTGCGGAGGTCGTCCGCCTGCTGATCATTGCGATGCGGGATCACACTGGAGGCTCGCTGGGGCTGACTCCGGAACGCTACGGGGACGGGATGTCGGTCTATGCCTTCCAGTTCGTGGAAAAGGATTACTTTTATGGGATTGTGCTGGTGAGTTGGATCTTCGGCATCTGGGTCTGGAACCGCGTGGAGGGCAGCATGGCCCGTTATTCCATGGAGGCCATTTCCGATGACGAGGACGCATCCGCAGCCCTTGGCATCAACGTCACTTGGGAGAAAGTCAAGATCACGCTCTACAGTTCAGCACTGACCGCCTTCGGCGGGGCCCTCTACGGGCAGTACCAAATGTATGTGAATCCCGACACCATCTCCGGAATCTCCGTTTCCCTGCAAATCGTCTTTGCGAGCATCGTCGGAGGGATGTATGTGGCACTTGGACCAACAGTCGGGGCAGTGATCACCATCTTGCTCACAGAAAGCCTCCGGGTTATGGTCGGTGTGGAACTCGCTGGATTGGACGGCACCATCTACGGGCTGATGCTGATTCTCTTCATCATCTTCATGCCTCGGGGCATCGTTGGCACGGTCTGGAGCCGATCCGCAGAATCCCTCAACGTCCCCAAGGATTCGCCGTCCTGATCCCGATCCCCATTCCGGAGACTTCCCGCCAGTTCATCATCCGGAGAGGAAGTCGTCCGTCTGGAAACGCGCTGCCAATGGACATCAAAGGAGAAAGGTGGAACTCCCATGTATGAAACCAGAGACATGCCTTCCGGAGGCTATCGCTTCATGCCGGGGGTTTTCCAGTATTCCGGCGGTGTTGGTGCCATGCCCGGCCATGCCCTTGAACGGGTGCAGTTTTCAAAGCCCGTGCCGATGCGCATGGGGTTTGAGCGGATCCGCGAATATCTTTTTGCACAAGGGCGACCGTTGCAGGCTTTTTGCGCTTGCGAGCTT
>DTWD01000099.1 GCA_012963185.1 Acidobacteriota bacterium | reverse complement strand
GCCGGGTCATACCGAACCTTAGCAACCTGTGAATAGCGCGTTGTCGACAGACTGTCTGGACCCTCGTGGTCGTGTTCACCAACTTGTAGGAGAAATTCTCCGGCCCGCGTAAACTTCAGGACATGTGAGTCAGCTCCACCGTTCCCACCGATCCAGACATTGTCCATACTGTCGACCGCAATGCCGTGATTTGAGTCAGGCCAGTCATACCCTTCACCTGGTCCACCCCAATGACCGACGAGATTCCCTTCTGGATCGAACTCCAGAATAGGGGGTGCTGGAAAACAGCATTCTTCCGCAAACGGCGGATCAAGTGCCGCAGGCATCTCATTTGCGCCGAGATTGCCACGATGCACAATCCACACATGGTCGCGGGAATCCACCGCAACGCCGATTGTTGAGCCTAGTAACCAATTATTGGGTAGCGGTTTCGGCCAAAACGGGTCAACCTCAAACATGGGTGTGCCGTCACCAGTCGTCGGTCCCGGTGCCATATCAGCAACAGGCTCATCGGCAGGCATCGATTCCATCTCGCTCCCACCACCACAGGCCACGGCGACCGCAATAAGGGCCACGAGGCTGAATAGACTCAGTTTCCGGATCATAATTTAGCTCCTCCTACAAAATCACTAGCGCAAGGGTGCCACCGACACGACCCGAACGCAAGCCCCAATACCGGTATCAGCGTGTTTCCTTAAAAGGTCGCTGATTCGCGGGAAGCACTCGTTTCCGGACACGGACAGTTCGTGGCGTGACCTCAACAAGCTCATCATCATTAATAAATTCAATCGCCTGCTCAAGATTCAACGTCCGAGGCGACACCAAGCGGATTGCGTCTTCCGAAGTTGATTTCCGCATATTCGTCAAATGCTTTTCTTTTGTAACGTTCACATCGAGGTCAGCTGTTCGCGCATTTTCTCCAATGACCATCCCTTCATACACTTCAACTGTCGGCTCAATAAATATTTCTCCGCGCTCCTGCAGGTTATAAATCGCAAAAGCAGTCGCTTTACCAGATCGATCAGCTACGAGCACACCTGTGGGTCTGCCACTAATTGGGCCATGCCAAGGCTCCCAGGCTGCAAATAAGTGATTCATGATGCCAGTGCCACGGGTGTCCGTAAGAAATTGCGACCGAAAACCAATCAGTCCACGGGTTGGCACACGAAACTCAAGTCGAACCCGACCACTCCCGTGGTTCACCATCTTCGTCATAGAGGCACGCCGGGTTCCCAACTGCGCGATGACGACTCCATGGTAATCCTCTGCCACATCGATAATAAGGTCTTCCACTGGCTCTTGAATTTGATCATTAACGGTACGCGTAACGATTTCAGGTCGAGACACCTGCAATTCGTAGCCCTCGCGACGCATCATTTCGATCAGAATCGACAACTGTAACTCGCCACGGCCAATGACCTTCATTCGATCGGACGAATCCGTTGCCTCGACCCGAATCGACACATTCCCAATCAGCTCGCGCTCAAGTCGTTCGCGCAGATTACGCGACGTAACGAACTGCCCATCACGACCGGCCATTGGTGATGTGTTGACACCAAAGACCATGGACACCGTCGGTTCATCGATATGGGTCGGAGGTATCGGTGTTTGCTGTTCAGGATCAGTGATAGTTTCACCGATCGTGATATCGTCAATCCCCGCCAAGCACACAATATCGCCAGCCGTGGCACTCGGAATGTCCACTCTCTGCAACCCATCAAAGGCATAGAGCTTCGTAACTCGTGTGCGTTGCACGTGGCCATCTAGTTTTGCAACAACCACTTCGTCCCCAACCGACACCGTGCCATTAAACATGCGACCAATCGCAATCCGACCAAGATAATCGCTTGAATCAAGGTTCGCCACTAACAACTGTAAGGGTGCGGTCGGGTCTCCGCCGGGAGAATCAACGTAACGCACGATAGCGTCAAACAATGGACGTACTGTTTCACCTGGAACCTCAACGTTCAATGTGGCCGTTCCCGCCTTTGCATTGGTATAGACCACAGGAAAGTCAATTTGATCGTCAGACGCATCCAAATCAATAAAAAGGTCATACACCTCATTCAGCACTTCTTGAGGGCGTGCATCATGACGGTCAATTTTATTGACTACAACGATGGGCGCAAGTCCACGCTCAAGGGCTTTCCGCAGTACGAAACGTGTCTGCGGTAACGGACCTTCTGACGCATCAACAAGCAGAAGCACACCGTCGACCATCATCAGGGTCCGCTCAACTTCACCCCCAAAATCGGCATGGCCGGGGGTG
>DTWD01000098.1 GCA_012963185.1 Acidobacteriota bacterium | reverse complement strand
TGACCGGCGGGACAAGTTGTGTCAGCGGCTGTTCCATGTCGCGCCCTGAGTGTCCCGTTCTTGAGCGGGTTCGTGGCGCTCAAGCATCTGGCGGCGTACTACACCACCGTAGACATTTCCAAACGTATCGACGCCGACGCCTTCTGCGCCGCTGTGAGCGAGGTCCATTGATTCAATATCTTCCAGAAAATAATGCACTTGGCCGGTTTTCGCGCTGCCGATCCGGATGCCCTTTTTCCATCCAGGATTGTCTGGGCCCCATGATTCAGAATCCGCAACGTAGATCGTGTCGGTATGATCGATATAAATGCCGCTAGGACGTCCGAATTGTTGCCACTGATCGATGTAGTTACCGTCTTGGTCCCAGATCATGAGTCGGTTGTTGTCTCGATCGGCAATAAAGAGTCGTCCCGTCGTATCGACGGCGATCGAATGCGGCGCACTGAGTTCCTGGTGACCTTGTCCGGTTATTCCGAGATGTGCGATAAACGTACCGTCTGGTGAATATTTGGAGATACGGGAGCGAGGACCGTTCTTGATATGGCCTTCAGTGATGAAAATGGTGCCATCTCGTGTCGTCACGACGTCGGTCGGTTCACGAAGTAGCCCTGGTTCATCGCCGGCAACGCCGGACTGACCAATCGTCATGAGAAGGTTGCCGTCGCTACTGAATTTTCGAACCAGATGCCCGCCCTCGGCGTCTTCTCGTCCGACGTCAGCTGTCCAGACATTTCCATTGTGGTCCACATGAAGGCCATGGGGGAATGCCATTAATCCCTCACCCCACTCCGCGAGTCGATTGCCTGTGCGTGGGTCAAGTATTACGACAGGGGATTCTGTACGGCCCACACAGGAATTCGATTGACAGCGATGCAAGACGTATAAGTTCCCATCTGGTCCACCTTCGGCACCGATCACGGCGGCCCACTCGCCGTTATTCCCGGGCGGTGGGTCTCCAAATGGTTCAACGCGTCGGTACGGATTTGGCCGGTCATTACTGTTTGCGATTGGGCCGTAGGCCGCAACAAGTCGTTGGAGTAGCATGATGACCGTACTGTCAAAACCCTCATTCGTAATCGGCCGATCGATATTGGGATTTTGTCGAACGGGTGTGGTTCCGTCTGACTGCTGTGCATGCAGGTCATGACCAATGAGTGACACGGCGGCTATGGCCAATGTCAGTGCTATTCCTGTTGCGAGTGCGCGAGTCATTCTTACGTTCTCCTCGTGAATCTGAAATCTCGGTGCGTCTTTGAGTCGTATGATAGCCCTCGAGATGGGAAAAGAAGAGTGCTATCTTTAGTCGTTTCTCAGTCTTGTGCGCATTGACTGCGAATAGACAGTGAGCGAAAGACAGCGATAATACGTGAATGGGACTATTCGTGGCTGTGGCCCTTGGTGGTGCCGTTGGTGCCTGCCTACGCTATGCGATTGTTTTGCTGGTTGGTCATGAGAATCAGGGTTTTCCCTACGCGACGCTCATTGCGAACGTCGTTGGCTGCGTCGCTATTGGGATTCTCTTATTCCTAATTGATCAGCGTGAATTTCTTAATGCGCATTGGCGAGTATTGGTGGTGACCGGCATACTTGGTTCCCTCACGACCTTCTCGACGTTTAGCTATGAGTCATACAGTCTTTGGATGTCTGGGGAACGGTCACTTGCGGTCGCTGCGGTAAGTGCTAATGTCGTTGTGGGAATTGCTGCGGTCGCATGTGGATGGACCGCGGCGTCTAGATTGTCTTGACGTTTTAGGCGACTATGGTTCTTCCTCATGGATAGATTGTTTTACTCGGTTCTGCTGGGATAAGAGAATTCTGTAACGTGAGTTTTGCCTAGTGCCACTGTCTCCAGTCGCGTAGATGGGATTTGGTCGTGATGTGCAGCGCACGGCAATAGTTTTGTATTTGCGTACGTAGCAGGACGAATTCGATCCGGAAGCCCTAGGCTTGATCCTACGTATTTACGGAGCTGAACTTACCCACATCCCGGACTGTACGGTGCTGCCGCCAGCTGCGCCACCGGCGACATAAAGCCGGTCTCCGATAATCGCGGCAGCAGGGGATGAGAGTGGACCCGGCAGCTCGCCGACTTTCTGCCACGTGCCGCCTCTGGTGAGCCGCAGGATGTCAGGGTCTTGGGATTTCGTTCCGCCTGTTGGCGTGGTGTGGCCGCCAACCATGTAGATGTTGCCACCGTGCACGAACGTGGCTCCTTCGGCATGTGAATGACCCTTGGGTAGATTGGGACCGCTAGTCCAGGTGTTGGTCGCGGGGTTGTAGATATCGGTGCGCGGTTGGTCTAATTGGACGCTGTCGTGATGGAACTGGCCGCCAATGGCATAAATCCTGCCATTGAATACCACGGTGGAAAATTGGTTGCGAGGTACTGGCATGGGAGCGGCTTCGGACCAGGTCGCTGAACCCAGTGCCCAGTTCTCCAAATCGAGCGTCCAGTGATCGCTGGAATCGGTGTCACGATCTGCCATGAGTCCGCCGAAATAATGCAGCTGGCCGTCGAGTACCGCTAATCCTCCTCCGGCGCGAGATTCGGGAAGCAGCGGTGCTGCCGTGTAGCGATCTAGGTCGACGTCATAACTCCAGACCTCGGCAATGGCGTGCCCCTTGTACCCATCCTTGAATCCGCCGGCAAACCATATGGTCCGGCCGTCTAGTGCCATGTTCATGTGTGTAATTGCGCTGGGAAGTTCCTGAATCAGCGTCCAGCCGTTGTCAGACGGGTCGAAGATCTCCGAGCGTTTGCTGGATACCACCCCGTCGGTATACCCCCCGAAGATATAGAGCTTGTCATCCAAGACGACCACACCCGGCTCCCATTTTCCCACCGGCATATCCGGCAGAGCCTGCCAGGAGCCTGGATATTGAGCGAGACTGAGGTGTGTCCAAAGCAGGCACAGCGCCATTACGACGAAACATTTTGTTGTGGTAGTCTGGCTTACGACCCTTTCAGTTCTCGCATTTATTTTCATTTTGAGTCTCCGGTGTTCTTGCACCTCAGCTATTCGCTGCAGGTAATAATAAACGTGGGCGAAACTTAAAAAAGGATTTTGAAGCGCATGAAGATCTCGGGTGCCGCAATCACGCTGCTGCAGGCAGGTTTGGCGCTGCCACTAATAATGTGCTCGACTAGCTATGCCCAGCCTATAGGCGATACGGTTGGCTACACTGAGCGGCAAGCGGTAGCTGGCAAGCTCGTGTACGAGAGAAACTGTGCCTCCTGTCATGGGATAAAGCTGGAAGGTGCTGCCGTGGTGCCGAACCTGTCGGGTGATGCGTTTGCCGCCAAATGGGGGGGCGCACCCCTTCAGGATCTGGCGACTGCGCTTCGACAGATGCCTCCGGGAAGTACAGCCGAACTTGATGAGCGGTCCTACGAGGAACTTGCCGCTTATATTCTCGCGTTTAACGGCATCCCAGCTGCGCCAACAAACAGCCTGAGCTTCCAGTTAAATGCCCTGCTGCCGGATATGACGGAGGGACCTCAAGCCACAAACGTTGCCAACATTGCCACTGGCGCCGCCGAAGTCTTGTCAAGACTTCGGCGCGTTACGGATGAAATGTTGAACAATCCGCCTGCGGAAGACTGGCTGTTATGGCAGAACAGTTATGACAATCAGGGGTATAGCTCGTTGGATCAGATCAACCGGGAGACAGTCTTTGGCTTGGCATTGACATGGCGCATGCCGCTTCAGGTCGGCGAAAATAATCCTGGGCCGATCATTCACGACGGCATCATGTTTTTCTTTACCTTTCCCGATACCGTCCTGGCCATCGATGCCACGAACGGTTCTTTGCTGTGGCGTTACGAACATCAGTCCGACGTACGGCCTAGCCAGAAAAAAGGCATCGCACTGCATGGCAACAAGGTCTACGTGCCGACGTCAGATCTTCATGTGTTGGCGCTGGAGGCTAGGACAGGAGAACTGGTCTGGGATCATGAGATCCAAACGGAAGAAGGGCTGAACGGTTATCACCTCCGTATGGCGCCGTTGGTCGTCGGCGACACGGTAATACAAGGGATTACGTCGCTGCGTGTGCCCAAGGGTGGCTGGGTCCTGGGAATCGACAGTACCACCGGTGCACAAAAGTGGCGCTTCAATACTATTCCCCGTCCCGGGGAATCTGGTGGTGATAGTTGGAATGGTTTGGCCATTGAAGAGCGGAGCGGTGGGTCTGTCTGGAACGCGGGCTCATATGATGAAGCGCTGAATCTTGTGTATTTCGGAGTGGCACCGACCTACGATACTGCGCCGCTGCTGTCTCCGGTAAACGTCGATGGCATCACCAACGACGCACTCTATACCAATGCCACGATTGCCTTAAATCCAGATACGGGAGAACTAGTCTGGTACTACCAGCACCTTGCTAATGACCAGTGGGATCTTGATTGGGCATTTGAACGCCAGATCGTCACCATTCCCTTTGAAGGCAAGTCGCGTAAGGCTGTAATCAATATGGGTAAGCTGGGGATTCTGGATGCTGTGGATGCAGCAACGGGCGAGTATCTGTTTTCAATGGATATGGGGTTGCAAAATGTTGTGTCGGCAATCGACCCTGACACGGGATATAAAACCATTAATCCGTACACAATCCCACAATTAGAAGAGACTCGATTGATCTGTGCGAATCACTACGGCGCCAAGAGCTGGCCACCGGCGGCATTCAATCCCAACACCAACCGTCTTTATCTACCGCTGAACGAAGGATGTATAGAGGCGGGCCCGGACGGGAGGTATGAAATCCTGACCACGGGAGTGCAGATGAGGGAGGCACTGCTTCCGGACAGCAACGGCCGGATGGGTCGAATTCAGGCATTGGATTTGGGTAATCAGGAATTTGACTGGTTACATCGGCAACCCAGCCCTGTGATCAGTTCCATACTCGCCACTGCTGGCGGCTTGGTCTTCGCAGGCGATCTGAATCGAAACTTTAAAGCGCTCGATGAAGCGACCGGAGAGATTCTTTGGGAAACGGTGTTGGATGACATACCGAGTTCTACCATTGTGACTTACTCTGTGGAAAATATTCAGTACGTAGCAATTGCTACTGGACAGACTGGCTACCATGTGAATGACTGGGCTCGGATGTACGACATTTTTGCGGAATCGCAGGGTATGCCGGTCAATGATTCTCCGAAAGGTGGAGCGGCAATCTGGGTATTTACGCTCGGTCAGTAAGGCCGTCGTTGGTACAAGGATTTGTGCAACGTTCGCTCTCTCACTTCTGCTTCGTGGGCTATTGGTTCGGTGATCACGAGCTCCAGACCTAAACCGGCCCGTGACCTAGGTTTTTTCTCAAGAATGGTGCGGAAGGGGGGATTT
>DTWD01000097.1 GCA_012963185.1 Acidobacteriota bacterium | reverse complement strand
TGGACACTCGATCCGGAACAGGCGGTAACGCGCGAGGATTAAGTCGTTCAAGATCTTCAAGGATATCCGATGCCCAGCTAAAAATATTTCTTCCCGCGACGACACGACGCATCGCATGCATACGGCGACGCCGCTCGTCACGAGACATCTCGATGCTTTGCTCAATTGCAACTGAAAACCCTTCTACGTCGTACGGGTTGATGATGGAAGCGTCATGCAATTGCTGCGCCGCCCCTGCCATTTCACTTAATATCAGCACCCCATCGTCATCCTCACGAGCAGCAACGAATTCCTTTGCAACGAGGTTCATCCCGTCGTGTAATGAACTCACAATACAAAAATTCGCGAGTCGGTACAGTGCGACGAGCCGCCTAATTCTCAGAGCGGATTTTCGATAACGAATCAGGTCCCTCCCTAATCCATAATTTTTATTGATCTCATTAACCTTGCGATCGATCGCCTCTACAACATCTACGTAACTCGGTAACCGCGACCGTGAAGGCACGCCAATCTGAACAAAAGTGATCTTGTCGCGAAGGTCGGGGCGACGTTGTATTAGGAGTTCTAATGCGTCGAGCCGTTCTAATACTCCCTTGGTGTAATCCAATCGATCAACGCCAATCCCAACAATCGGAGTGTCGAGATTGAGTTCGTGCCGAAGCTTACTTATCTCAACATCCAAATCAGGATCGTGTGATATACGTTGTATCCGGTCATAATCAACGCCGATAGGTACCGCCTTAACAGCGACGGTCCGATTGCCAATTCGGACTGTGTTTCGTGTTGTCTCTAGGGAAAGTTCTTCCCGCGCCGCTACAAGAAAATTTCTGCGATCTCGGTCAAGCTGAAATGCGATAAGGTCATTACCGAGAAGTCCCGAAATAAGATCCCGACGCCATGGACACATACGCAACCTATCTGGACTGGGCCACGGTATATGCCAAAAAAGTGCGGTTTTAAGACCTGGCTGTAACTTCCGCACGTTGGCTGCCACTAGCGCCAAGTGATAGTCCTGAATAAAAACCGGGGCTGATAAATCGGGAAGTTCCGTTTCAACCACCTCCGCAAATCGCTTATTGACAAGCTGATAACTTTCCCAATCATGCGTACGAAAGACTGGACGGACATGCGCCTCATGACAAAGTGGCCAGAGACCTTCGTTTGCAAAACCATCGTAATAACTAACCGATTCTTTATCGGTTAGCCACAAACGACGCAATGTATAGCTCGGCCTGTCTGGCGGAACTAGCACACGATCGTCTGCATCAACAACATCACGGTCAGCATCGCCAGCACCATGTGCAATCCAAACTCCACCGCGTTCCCGCATAAGTGCATCGAGGGCAACTGCGACACCACCAGTTGTAGGCGACCACTGGACTTTATTTTCTTGGTCGTACGTGTGCTGGTACGGCTCTCGGTTAGAAACGACAACCAAGGGTCGTCGAGGTCTGTCGGTCTTGACTGATGGAATTGAAGACATCAATGAGGTCACAACCGAACGACTGTGCCCCGCAAGACAACACCTGCAGTGTTGGGAGAATGTCAGTTGGTGTCAAAACTACACATCAAAAGACAACCCACAACCACACTCGCTCTTGGCATTTGGATTACGAAATATCAAAGACTGTCCCAACATCTCTGCGTCGCAATCTAAAACAGTTCCTTGTAAATATTGATAACTTTTTTTATCAACAAAAATTTTCATGTCGTTACCAACATCAAAGACTTCATCGTCTGGGCGTGCAGCAGTCTCCCACTTGAACACATAGCTAAACCCAGAACAGCCACCTGCTTTAACCCCAACGCGTAAACCACTACCAACCACACCTTCGGTTGCCATCGCCTCGCGGATCCGCTTTGCAGCGGCGTCGGTAACTTCAATCATCGTTCCCACAATCAGTGTACCCCATCGGACGGAAAATCTGTTTCGAACGACTATTAAGACATGTAGGGAGACATCTCTCGCAATCGATTCACTAAACTGACCACCTTGCCAATAACGTAGTCCACCTGTGCTTCAGAAGTGGAACGCCCTAACCCAAAACGAATTGACGCCCGAGCTAGTTCCTCCGATACACCAATAGCCTGTAATACATGTGAAGGCTTTGGGTGAGCAGATGCGCATGCTGCGCCGGATGACACTGCAATGTCATCCAATCCTAGCAGCAAGGACTCACCTTCAAGACGGTCAAAGCTTACATTAAGGCTGTGAGGCAGGCGGCATTCCATAGACCCATTAACTGTAACACCAGATAAACTTTCAGTTAGGCCCTCTAAAAGACGGTCTCGCAAGTGAGAAACTCGACCGGACTCACTGGTCATTTCCTGCCGACAAATTTCTGCGGCAGCACCAAAGCCCACGACACCCGGCACATTGAGTGTACCCGGACGCAATCCATTTTCATGTCCACCGCCATCAAACAGTGCTTTTAATTTTGGTCGTGGTCGACGGCGGCGCATATAAAGAGCACCGACACCTTTTGGGCCGTACATTTTATGCGCCGTTATTGACATTAGGTCTACACCAAGAGACTCAATATTGATTGGTACTTTGCCGACGGCTTGCGCAGCGTCACTATGAAGAACGATTCCACGAGCTGCTGTGATTCTTGCCAGTTCACAAACTGGCTGCAGGACACCAATTTCATTATTCGCCATCATTACAGACACAAACCGTGTGTCCTCTCTAAGCGCTGCCTGAAATGCTTCAAGGTCGATCAGTCCATCACTCCGTGGCGCGACGTATGTGACTTCGATCCCTTCACGCTCAAGCTCGCGACATGGGTCTA
>DTWD01000096.1 GCA_012963185.1 Acidobacteriota bacterium | reverse complement strand
TTGACTTGCCCGCACCGTTGTCTCCCAGCAACGCCAAGATGCGGCCCTTGTAGGCTTTGAGTGAGACATCGACCAAAGCTGTTGTGGCACCGAAAGCCTTCGACACATTGATTGCCTCGATCACAGGTACGGCGTCTGTCGAGATCGGTGTAATCGTCCGTTGGCGCAAATGCAGATCAGTTGTACCGCTGCCTGTCGGCAAAATGGCCTTCCTATCGGGAGTTGGTTGAGGCTCCACTTTCATGTTATTGGCTCGGCGTCGGCATTTTCAGTTCGATCACCAGGCGATTTGTTTTTGTCGTTTCCCTCATCTGAGTCCCGGTCGGTAATAATAGCGGCATCAGCATCTTTACTGCTGCGATCAAAGCCACCTAGCGGCTTTGATCTAGCCAGTCGGCGGGCGACATCGGTGTTTAGTATTACAGCACCGACAACAATCAGGCCAGTGAGTGTCCGAAAAAAGTGTCCCGGAGCCCCCGCCAGGACGAGGCCCACTTGGATCATGCCGAAAGTGATAGCACCCAGCATCGTTCCGATGATGCTCCCGAAGCCGCCGGAGAGGATCGTACCACCGATGACGGTGACGGCCACAGCCTGAAGCTCAATTCCCTCGCCACGCAGGGCATCGACCGACGAAAACCGTGCCACCTGGATGACCCCGGCAACGGCAGCAAGACTCGACGCGATCGTGAACAGGGTGATCGTCAAGCCATCGACAGGCACTCCCAGGTTACGTGCAGCCTCCTTGTTCTGCCCTGTTGCCTGGATCCAGTTTCCGAACCTTGTCCTTACCAGCAGGAATGTAACCACGACGCCAATGACGAAGAACCAGAGCATAGACATTCTAAAGCCGCCGAGCAACCGCCCAGACATGATATCCTTGAACACAGGCGGGATCTCTACAGTCATTGGGAAGCCTCCAGTGAGAGCTATGTTGACGCCGCGCCATATGAGCATTGTCCCCAACGTCACCACGAATGAGTGAATTCGAAATCGAACCACTATCACACCGTTTATAGCGCCTAGGCAGGCTCCGACGGCAACGGCGATCGGTGCGGCCACGATAGGCTCCATTCCGAAATCGCGCATCAGCATAACGGAGACGTATGAAGTAACCCCCAGCACAGCCCCGACAGACAGGTCGAAGTGACCGCCGATCATTAGCAGGGTTACGCCGATGCTCACGATCCCGAGCTCCGCAGCCACGCTCATCACGCTTATGTACGTCAGTTTCGTCGGGAATAGGTGGGGACTGAGAATTGTAAAAACAACGAACAAAACAACAAGAGCGGCAAGTGCAGTCGCCTCAGGGCGCAACATAAACCGCCGCCCAGCTTCACCGTAAGCAACGCTCAATGGTGAAAGCTTGGGGGTTGTATTCCGCTCAGTTTTTCGTACCAATCTAGTCATCAGGGCATCGATTAGAGGGCGGACATGACTCCGCCCTGCCAATAGTCAGTCAAACCTAAGATCGGGGTAACCTAGCGGTAACCCTGCTCTACGAGAGTAGAGACCTGATCGACGTTGGAGGCGTCAACGATCGTCGGGCCGGTCAAGAAGTAGTTGCCCTCAATCAGACCGTACTTAATATAGTGTGTTAGAAGGAGCACCGGCATATAACCTCGCCAGAACTGCTGCTGGTCGATGGTGAATGCCTGTCGCCCGTCCTTGATGGCCTTGAGCGACTGTGCGACAATGTCGTATCCTGTTAAGATTAGATCGTCACGACCACTGTCTGCTTTAGCGCTTAGGAATCCGTCGATGACGTCGCAAACGGACGTAGCGGCTTGGGTATCAGGATTTCTTCGTAGGTAGTTGAAGATCGCCTCAGACTGCTGGCCTGGGTCCATCGTAAGCTCTAGGAATTCGGCCTTGATACCTGCAGCCTTGAGAAATTCGATCTGAGATTCAGCACGGTCACGGCATGTAGCGTCACCCGGTTGCTGGTCACCCACCACGACATTGCCAGTTACACCCATCTTAATAAGCGTCTGGGCTGTAAGAGCACCAGCAGCCCGCTCATCAGATCCGGTGCGGAACAGAAAGATGTCTTTCGGGTCGCGAACTTGCGAACCAGCAGGCGGTGCCGCAGCACTACCAAAGGCGATCCCAGCCTCTTTGGCACGAGCCGCGACCTCCTCATAAGCCACATCCCTAGCGAATGCGCAGAGCGCAATGCCGTCAGCTTGGGCTGCGATGGCCTCTTCGATCTTCTGGACCTGATTGGGTATGGTGAGCTTATCTGGATAAATGTAAGTAACTTTGACACCGAGATTGTCCCCGGCCTCTTCGGCGCCGCGCGCCAAATAGCCGTGGAAACCAGTGGGAGCCGCACAACCGACGAAGTAGATAGAAATATCGTCCTGCGCCGCTATCACCCCACTGTTCGAAGCCGATACCACAAACATAGCTAGAGCTGTAGCCGACATAGTAATTACTTGCTTTGAAAAACGATGAATTAATTGAATGATTTTTCCATATTTCCTCTCATTTAAATTAAAAAATAAATAAAGCCTGTCTCCAAAGAACAAGCGGTTATTT
>DTWD01000095.1 GCA_012963185.1 Acidobacteriota bacterium | reverse complement strand
GCAGTTTCAGACTCTGACTGGTGGGTACGCGCTGGCCTCCTATCTGTTCCCGGAAATGGGGGGACCTGGCCAGTTCGAGATTCTCGGCAAATACGGTGTGGCGACCTTTAGCCAAGACAGGTCTGGGCTCTATCCAAACTTCGACCAAAAAACAACTGAAGTGGACTTCAACTACATCCTTAACCAGTTCAACGCACGGATGATGATCTTCGTTAAGAAAACGACTTACACAGCTGTTCGTATGGATGACGTACAGATAGGGCTTGGCTTGCAGATACAGATGTGACCACCGTAGACACAACGTATACATAACAGGAGTGAACCATGAGATTCATACATATTAGTACCATCGTTCTCCTCGGTGCCTGGCTGAGTGCCTGCGGTGCAACGGATGACGGTTCCATGTCGTCGGATTCAGGGTCTGGCGCCGAAGATGCAGTTTCCGGGGAGCCGATCAAAGTCGGCGTACTTCACTCTCTATCGGGTTCAATGGCCATTAGCGAGACCACGCTAAAGGACACCGTCGAAATGCTAGTGGATGAACAAAACGCACGGGGCGGGCTACTCGGAAGACCGCTGGAAGCCGTGATTGTCGACCCGGCCTCAGACTGGCCGCTGTTTGCGGAACAGGCACGTAACCTACTAGAGGTGGAACAAGTCGACGTCGTCTTTGGGTGCTGGACATCAGTTTCTCGAAAATCAGTCCTTCCAGTATTTGAAGAATTAAACGGTCTTCTCTTCTATCCAGTTCAATACGAAGGAGAAGAATCGTCGAAGAACGTCATCTACACCGGCGCAGCCCCGAATCAGCAAGCGATTCCGGCGATTGACTACCTGATGAATGAAGTAGGTATCGAGCGGTGGGTGCTTGAGGGAACTGACTACGTGTATCCCCGCACCACGAACCGAATTCTCGAGGCCTACCTGAGACAGCTCGGCGTGGCGGATGAGGACGTGTCCATCAACTATACCCCGTTTGGTCACTCAGACTGGCAGACACGGGTCTCTGAAATCCGGGACTTTGGGTCAACGGGTAAGCCGACGGCGGTGGTGTCTACCATTAACGGTGACGCCAACGTGCCGTTCTACCTCGAGCTCGCCAACCAGGAGGTATCCGCCGAGGACATCCCGGTCGTAGCGTTCTCGGTCGGTGAGGAGGAATTGTCGGGTCTCGATACCGAACCGTTGGTTGGTCACCTGGCTGCGTGGAATTACTTCCAGAGTATTGAAGGGTCAGTGAACAACGACTTCATTGCGAACTGGAAGCAGCGGATGGGTGCGGACCGAACGACGAATGACCCGATGGAAGCGCACTACATCGGGTTCAATCTCTGGACGAAAGCGGTGGAGCAAGCTGGAACCACTGATGTCGACGCAGTGCTGGCGGCGCTTCCAGGCACCGAGACGCCAAATCTGACTGGTGGGATCGCTCGATTGCTGCCGAATCATCACATCACGAAGCCAGTGTTTATTGGAGAGGTGCGAGGCGACGGGCAGTTCGATGTCGTTTGGCAGACCGACGGCGAGGTTGCGGGTGACGCCTGGACCGACTATCTGCCGGTTAGCGAAGACACAATAGCCGACTGGGTGGAGCTAGAGTGCGGCAACTACAACACCGAAACAGAGGTCTGTTCGGGGACGAATTTCGAGTAGTAATGCGCCCAACTTCCACGGAGTCTTAGTCTTGCCAGTGAAAGTGGTGACATACGGTGAGTGGCAGCTCGTCGGGCTGCTGCTCGCCGTCTGTTGTCTCGGGTTCTCTGTTTCTGCCCGAGCCCAGACAGGCGACGAGACGTTTCGGGCCATCGTGGCGGAGCTTGGCGACGCGAACTTTCGCGAGAAGGAAGCGATTGCCGCACGGCTGATCGAGACTGCCCATCCCGGCGTTCGGAATGTTGTCACGGCGTTGATGGATGGGCGAGTGTTCATCCGCGACCAGGACGGGCAAGCGTTCGTCGTCGAATCAACGGCCGAGGACTTGTCCGAGTTCACTCTTCTCGACCCTGCTTCCGCGGCGGAGGTCGGCTCGTCTCCACCTGGCCAGCTAAGCCGAGTCATTACCAATAATCAGCTGCGGAGATTTCTTCGAACGGCGGTCGCTCGATTTTCGCTATCGAGTGCGGACGCATCCGTACGTCGTGACGCGGTGCGGGAAATACTTCGTAGTCTCGACGCAGGGAATGTCGAACTCCTGCGAGCTCGTGCCGAGGAAGAGGAGGATGCCGACGTCGCATATGAAATTGAGACAGCACTCGCGCTCGTGGCACTAGATGATGAGGATACACGTGTGCGGAGCGAAGCGGTTGGTCGGCTCGTGGGGCGCTTGAACCCCGAAGTACGAAATCGCCTGGCGACGTTGCTTGAATCTGATGAGGAAGGTCGTTTCGTTGAACCTGATCCAGGTGTACGTGCCGCCGCTGCGGAAGTC
>DTWD01000094.1 GCA_012963185.1 Acidobacteriota bacterium | reverse complement strand
CGTGTGATGATCATCGAGGAGCCATCCCGTTTTGTCGAGTGGATGGATCGGAGCTAGGCTACTTCTTCACTGGTCTGCAAATACTGAGCCTGGACTCGGTCTGACAGCGATCACCTTCGGCCCTGTTTTATCGGCGATCCAAGAACCGCAACGTTTTGCAGTAAACGTTTTTATTGCTTCAACGGTATAAATATCGGTGCCCGTCTTTATCTCACGTTTTAGATTGTTCGCCCTCCTGTATTTTTCGATTACGCCAATAGTGCTCGGCGCGCAGTCTGGTCAGGAGATCGCTTCTGTGCCAGCCTCGGTCGTTGTAGTGCCATTTTTGAATCTCACTGGAGACCCTGCTGAAGATTGGATTGGAGTTGGTATTGCAGAGGCCGTTAGTGCAGAAATTGAATCACGGATGGACCTCAGTATTACCGTTATTTCTATCGACAGTCCGAATCGTAATGGGGGTAATGGTCTTGACGAACAGATCCTATTGGCAGCTAGAGGACGAGCTGCGACACACGTTCTAACTGGCACCTATCAACGTAGTGATAGCCGTGTCAGGATCATTGCTCGGCTCGTCGAGGTAGCGAACGAAGAGGTGTCTGGGGTCGTTACAGTTGATGGTTCGCTGGCTGATCTGTTTGTACTGCAGGACCGGGTTGCGATTGAAATAGAGCAAGTAATCGAATCCGTTCGTTTAGGCCAAAATAGTAGTGTTTCAATGTCACGTGAACCTGCGATGGCTGGTGGCCAAAGCGAGCGGGCGGATAGTCAGAGAGGCACTGTATCAGCGGCTCCTCCGTCTGGCCCGATCGATCTGACTGGACTCATTGATGGTCCACCCGCACCGATTCCGCCTGCGGTGATGCGACGTGACGAGCAGGGTCGCACAACAGTCCGAGCAATCAAAGTTGATGAGGGCATACGTCTGGATGGTGTGCTCGATGAAGCGGTTTACAGCAGTATTCCAGCGATTTCAGACTTCATACAACAAGTTCCGCAGGCGGGTGCGCCGGCGACGGAGCGAACGGAAGCGTGGATTCTGTTTGATGAAGTGAACATTTACGTGTCGGCGAGAGTGTGGGATTCGGCTCCGGAGAGCGAGTGGATCGCTAATGAAATGCGGCGAGATACGAGTCAACTTCGTCAAAATGATACGTTTACAGTCTTCTTTGACACGTTTTACGATCGTCGCAATGGGTTCAATTTTTATACCAATCCACTCGGTGCTCGTGCTGACCAGCAATTTACCAACGAGGGAAATCCAAATGGTGATTGGAATCCGGTGTGGGACGTACGCACGGGTCGATTCGATGGTGGCTGGACTGTGGAAATGGAGATTCCCTTCAAGACACTCCGCTATCGTTCCGGAACACCACAAGTATGGGGAATTCAATTACGTCGAGCGATTCGCCGAAAGAACGAGTGGGTTTATCTAACACGTTTGCCAATCGCAGCTGGGGGAGGAAGCGGATCAGCTGGCATCTTTCGTGTATCGGCCGCTGGCACGTTGGTGGGGATTGAGCCGCCTCCAGCGAGTCGGAACATTGAAATTAAGCCATACGCGATCGGTGGACTCATGACCGACCGAACTGCGGTGCCTCCTGTAAATAATCAAATAGATGGTGATTTCGGACTGGATGTGAAATACGGCATTACAGAGAACCTAACCGCCGATTTCACTTACAACACCGATTTTGCCCAAGTGGAGGTCGATGAACAACAGGTGAACCTAACTCGATTTGGTTTGTTTTTTCCAGAAAAACGAGAGTTCTTTCTGGAGGGACGTGGGATTTTCCAGTTTGCCAGTGGGGGAGTTGGGGGGCGTCGTCCCGGTGGTTCTGGTGGCGTATTTGGCGGAGTCAATACACCGACCTTGTTCTACAGTCGACGTATCGGTCTTCAGCGTGGGCGTGTCGTCCCGATTCTTGGCGGTGGCCGAGTAACTGGAAAGATAGGACCGTTCGATGTCGGGGCGGTCAATATTCAGACCGATGATGAAGCACGATCTTCTGCAGAATCGACTAATTTCACTGTGTTGCGCCTGAAGCGTGACATTCTTCGGCGAAGCTCGATTGGCGGTATTTTCACAAATCGTTCGGTGTCTACGCACGGCCACGGTTCGAGCCAGACGTATGGCGTGGATAGCACGTTCGCTTTCTATGACAACCTCAGCATGCTTGGCTATCTGGCGAGAACTGAAACACCGGGTCTTATCGGAAAGGATTCTAGTTACCAGGCAAAGTTTGATTACGCGGCTGATCGTTACGGACTACAGGTCGACCATTTGTTAGTGGAAGATAATTTTGTTCCAGATGTTGGGTTTGTACGGCGAGACAATTTTCGGCGCACGTTCGTTGAGGGGCGTTTCAGCCCGCGCCCTCAATCAATTGACAGGGTGCGCCAATTTACCCTGACCGGTAGTACTGATTACATCCTTGTCGCCGATACGAACATTCTTGAAACCAGACTGAATCAGTTTCGGTTTAATACACAATTCGAAACGAGTGACCAACTTTCTTTTACGGTCAATGACAACTACGAGTTATTGGCTCAGCCTTTTTCTCCGGCACCGAGCGTGACCTTGCCAGTGGGCGGTTACGGGTTTTCAGATGTCGAAGTCGGCTATTCGATTGGACAGCAACGTCGTGTTAACGGCCAAGTGTCTGTGAAACGTGGTGGGTATTTCAGTGGTGAGGTTACAGCACTGACCTTCCGGCAGGGACGCGTCTCTGTTTTACCGCAAATGTCTGTTGAGCCCAGTGTGTCGTTTAATTGGATTGATACGCCACAAGGATCGTTTCGTACGGACCTTGCAATGACGCGCGTCAATTACGCATTTAATCCACGGATGTTTTTTAGTGGGCTCGTTCAGTACAACTCTGCGAATGACACGGTTAGTAACAATTTCCGCTTCCGCTGGGAATATAGCCCTGGGAGTGAATTCTTTGTTGTTTATACGGAGGAGCACACGACGGATCCTTTACGACCTGACCGGATGACGGATCTTCAGAATCGCGGTTTGGTTATCAAATTCAATCGGTTGTTTCGTTTTTAACGATCAACCAAGCCGAGATTTCGCACGATAGCCAGTACCGACTTCGACCGATTCAGAGAATACAAATGCAATCCTGGAGCGCCTCCTGCGAGTAATGCTTCGCATTGCTGCGAGGCGTATTCGATGCCGAAGGCGGTCGCTGCGTTTTCGTCGTCACCGCATTTGTCGAGCTCGGTGAGTATCGGCTCTGGAAGCGACGCGCCACAGAGTGCACTGAATCGTTTGATTTGCGCGCTACTGAGAATCGGAAGAATACCAGGCGTAATGGGGACGTGAACGCCAAGTTTGTTTCTCAGATAGTCAGCCATTCTGAAGTAGTCATCGTTATTGAAAAACAGCTGCGTCAGGACGAACTGTGCGCCATGTTCAACTTTATTTCGAAGTCGTTGCCAGTCGATCTCTCGACTTTCCGTGCAGGCGATATGCCCTTCGGGGAATCCGGCGCAACCGATTGACATATCGCTACCCGTGTTCTGCTTAATAAAGTCAATCAATTGATAGGCGTAATCGAATCCATCGGCTGGTCTGACTAGCTCGGGTGTGTCGGCCGGTGGATCACCGCGAAGCGCGAGGATGTTGCG
>DTWD01000093.1 GCA_012963185.1 Acidobacteriota bacterium | reverse complement strand
TCTTTTTCGACAATTTATTTTTTCGATCTTTCCCTATCCGAAGCGGCTTCGATGGGTCGCATTAAAACTATGGGCGTACCAGAAAACCGGTCTGCAGTGGCTTGTTCGTGCGACAGGGTTACTTGAACTACTACCAGCTCGACTCCGGGCAATGGAGTCGATGGCGCCATCGATTAGACTCTCTGACGCGTTCTCCTCAATGCCGGAAGTCGTACCCGCAGTCACCCCAAAAAGACGGCGCGTCGCGATGCTCCTTGGGTGCGTACAGCGGGTATTTTTCAGCAACGTAAACCGGGCGACCGCGCGCGTGCTCGCTGCTGAGGGGTGCGAGGTCGTAATCCCTCAAGGACAAGGCTGTTGCGGCGCATTAATGTTTCATACCGGACTTGAAAATGAAGCCATAGCCATGGCGAGACAGTTCATCGATGCGTTCGAAACGGAGTTATCGACCGTTGACACACTCGTCATTAATGCGGCGGGCTGTGGGTCGACGCTTAAAGAGTACGGCTATTTGCTTCGCAATGATCCTGACTATGCGACGCGGGCAAAGGCACTTGCTGACAAATGTCGAGATATTTCAGAAGTGCTTGCAGACTTGGAGCCACAAGCTACAAGGCATCCATTACCGCTCCGTATTGCGTACCATGACGCCTGCCACTTACAGCACGCCCAACAAATCAGTGCTGAACCACGGAAGCTACTCGCATCGATTCCAGAACTTGAGGTCTGTGAAATCCAAGAATCTGAACTTTGCTGCGGATCCGCCGGAATCTATAACTTGCTCGAGCCAGAATCAGCACGCGAACTCGGCACCCGCAAAGCGCAGCATATCGCTACAACGGGTGCCAATGTGCTCGTCTCGTCAAATCCTGGTTGTTTACTGCAAATGAAAGCATCACTGGAACAAGAAGGTCGTACGGTACAAACCATGCACCTTGTCGAACTGCTAGATGCGTCTATCCAAAACACATCGTTAGATAATTCAGCAACAAACTGACGCAACGGATAGACGACTTAGAGCCCCCCTGGTCCCCGACCAGGACTCAACCGATTATCCGGGTCAAACCGCGACTTCACCGCTTTCATAACACGTAGACCACTACCGATTTCCCCCCACGTATCAATCTTCCGACGCAATGCCACTGAACCATTACGTACAACAACCGAGCCGCGCCCAATTGTTAATTGCTGACGAAGGTGTTGAATCATGCGGACTTGCGCACCAATCGAACCATCTAGTCTGACATCTACGACCCCAAGGCCGGCACGACCTGCGGCCGCGCACTCAAGCCCATGCTCAGCCGACGCCGTACGCAACAACTTCAACATCTCAAACAGTTCGGCAGGAGCACAACTCAGCTTTATCAGGGTTGCATCAGCCTCCTCCGACCAATGCATTGCGTGCTCTCGCCACAAAATAGCTTCGTCTTCGCCAGTCAATATTTTGGTCTGCCCAAACGAACCCACAAGGCTGCACGCCTGTTGTGATTGTTGCACTGATGCCTCTTCAACCGACTCAAAACGCACAAGTAGTCGACTCTGGTCTGTGGCCGTAACTAACTCAATGGCTGTTGGCGTTAAAGCCGACATGGAAAGACTACGTACCACGCTCTCAGCGGACTCGAGCGTATCAAGCTCAATTGCAACCGTACGCGATGCACCGGCAATCGGTAACACCTTGAAAGTGGCCGTAACAATAACTCCGAGGCAACCGAACGACCCCGTCACGAGACGCGACACATCGTAACCAGCAACGTTCTTAACAACGATGCCCCCAGACTTAGCCAATTCCCCGTCGGCACGTACCATGGCTACGCCGATAATTCCATCGCGAGGTGTACCATACCCGTGGCGTCTCGGCCCGGTATCGTTAGTCGCGACAATTCCGCCAATCGTTGCGCGATCAGACCAAGGCGGGTCCCATGGTAACCACTGCCGATGACGCGCCAATTCCCTGTTGACCGAGGCCAATGTAGCACCTGCCTCCACTGTTGCTGTGAGGTCTCCGTGGCAATGTTCGACTACACGATTCAACCTCGCAGTCGATAGCATCAGGTCAATGGATGTGGCCGGTGCGCCCCAACCCTGTTTCGTCCGTCCACCAACGACCATGACCTTCAGTCGCTCAGTTGACGCCCAAGCTAACGTTGCAACCATGTCATCGGTAGTTAGTGGCTCGACAACAAGGCTCGGATGAATACCATCCACCGCGTCCGTATCCGTCGAAGAGCGGACCACGCTTTGTCCGACACGGGAACGCGATTGTTCTACAAGCACACTGGGAGAAAGTACCGCCATCAAAAACGCTCGGCCACACCTGCTGCCTCGGTTGGATGTTGACGATACGGGCCCGGCACTTCTCCACAGAGTCGTGGAGTCGGAAAGATTTTACCTGGGTTACAAATATAACCGGGGTCAAAAGCACAGCGAACAAGCTGCATCGTATCGAGGTCGATCTCGTTAAACATCTTTGGTAGATGCTTCGCCTTGTCCGCACCAACTCCGTGTTCGCCGGTAATCGATCCTCCGACATCAAGACAGTAGGTCAAAATTTCAGTGGCGACCTCCTGTGCCAAATCTGCCTGACCTGGTATTCGCTCGTCATAACACACGAGAGGATGGAGATTGCCATCACCGGCGTGAAACACGTTACCAATCTTCAAACCCGACCTCTCCGAAAGCGCCTCGATTCGATTAAGGACTTCAGGGAGCTTCGTTCTCGGGATGACCCCATCTTGAACGTAATAACTGGGCGACACCCGTCCCATCGCCGCAAATGCCGCCTTCCGCCCCTGCCAGAACCGGGCTCGTTGTTCGTTTGTTTTGGCTATTTGAATCTCGCATGCTTTAGCCTCGATACACACCTCTTCAACTCGCGTGAAAAGAGTGGACACTTCAGCTTCGGCACCGTCGAGCTCAACGATGAGTATGGCGTCAGTCTTCGGAAAGTTCGGATGAACCGCTTCCTCCGCCGCTTCAATCGTCACGCGATCCATCATCTCGACTGCTGCGGGAATAATCCCTGCACCAATGATGCCAGACACCGCGTTTCCGGCAGCCTCGGTAGAATCAAATGCCGCCAAAAGCGTCTTTACGGCGGCAGGCTTACGCAATAGATTGAGAGTAATTTTTGTTACGACCGCCAGGGTTCCCTCTGAACCAACAAGTACGCCAAGCAAATCCAGTCCGGGCACATCACGAGCCGGACCACCGAGCTTAATGATGTCGCCGTCTGGCAACACCGCTTCAACACCGAGCACATGATGAACCGTAAATCCATACTTTAAACAGTGAGCCCCACCAGAATTTTCTGCGAGATTGCCTCCAATCGAGCAAATCACCTGACTCGATGGGTCTGGCGCATAGTAATAACCCTCGTGTGACACTGCCTTGCTGACATCAAGGTTGATTACTCCGGGCTCAACGGTGATACAACGGTTGGGCAAATCAATATCGAGAATACGATTCATTCTCGTTAAGACGATCAGAACTCCATCCGGATGCGGCATCGCCCCACCGGACAGTCCTGTCCCTTGACCTCGAGCAACAAATGGCACGCCTGACTCGTGACACAACTTCACCACCGCCTGTACTTGCTCGGTAGATGTCGGTAAAACCACCGCACCAGGTTTAGAACGTAGTTTTACTAAGCCGTCTGATTCATAGGTCAGCAATTCGCCGTCATCGCGAACCATGCCGTCCATTCCGACAATCTGCTCAAGTTGATCGAGAAAGATCTTTTCCACTGGTGAACCTCTGATGTCCCCCTGTTGTCGGTAACGCTACGGGCGAGAATATTGGTCAATCACTCTCGAAATGGCTCGCTGACACACGCGGCAAAACCCAACTGGGTTGCGAGTAAACATAATGCAATCGATCTCAGACCTATAGAGACCAGTCGGCTCATATGACGCGCCCTCGAACGCCCCGACCTTACCTGCATGCGTCATATTTTGCAGTGCCTCAGTCTCACGCTCCATCTGCGCAGTGAAATGTCGATCCATCTCTGCCTCAGGGACACCCGTCCTACGTAATTCCGCTCTCTGCCGTTGCGCTGCCGAACTCTCTGACTCAAACGCTGCTTTATCCCACGGTGTGGGAAGAGGGGTATCGTCACTTACAAGGTCTCGCCACTTGAGTTGAGTGGGAACATGAAGGGCTGTTACATTCGGTTCCCACGGTTCAGGATGGTAAGTACCACCGGTTTCGTACGCAACGTCAGAGGTGTAGTACTCATCGGCCAGACCTGCAAAGTGATGGCCAAACTCGTGAACAAAGACATACTCAGCAAATCCAGTATCGGCAGCCGCTGTCGCCTGAAAGTTAAAAATGCCACCACCGCCGTATTGATCTTCATTGACTAGGATCTCGATAAATTCATAGGGAGCGGCGGAAGCCGCATCACGCAGCGCGCGGTTGTCATAGGTAAGAAGATACCGTTCAGAATCGAAAATGTTGTACTCGGCAGATAAAGGGGTTCGTCGAAACTGACCGGCACGCGGTCGCGTCACCCCGGGTTCTTCAGACGGAAGATCTAAGCCCCACACATTGAAATCATCCCGACGCCCTTTGAAGGGCTCTTCTTCGAATAACGCTTCGACAAGCCGATCGGCATCGCCATGGAATTTTTCAGTCTGCTCGCTTGTGTACCCCTCTCCAAGCACCAATAGGTCAACTTTCTCGTGGGATGGGCCATTTGTAAACAATGGCCAAACGTCCCCCATGGGCGGTCGATTGGTCGGGTTAACGAATCTCGAATTCGGATCGATCACTGTCGACCATATCTGGTGAAAACTATTTTCTTGATCCCGTACCTTTAAAACGATTTGAACCGGTTTCTTCGGCCACGGAAAGCGCAGTGACTCATGGAATACCCGGTAAACTTCTCTGGATTCAGGGATGGTCTCCCATTCTCCGTAAATAGACGCAAAGCCCCGAGAATAGATGACGCCATTCGTCTCTCGGTCAATAACCTCAAACAGATACTTCCCGAGATTCAGATCGTCGATAAGTCGCTTACGGCTCCCGGCCCACATTCCATCGGAAACGACTTGATCAAGTCCAAGAACCTCAGTACCCAGACCACCTGCATGGAAGTAGTCAACACGCATCGTCTTATCAAGAAAATAGCTATTAAACGCGTCTTCATTTGCTCCCTGCGCCTGCACATTGGCTAACAAGGCCACTATCAGAAGCGCACACAATGACAACCGCCACGCTATCAATCGAAACATCCTAATCATTCTAGATCGGTCAATCGATTAAGAGCAGGGAATCCACTCCTCAATTGTCAAAACATCTCGCAACAGGGGCTAAATCTTTGCATTCACGCCTATAGGAATTCTGACTGTTACGATCGCCACATGCGCGCACTCGTCATTGACTCTGTTGAAGCTGACCAGACCAATCTTGCGGTCAAGCGTCCAGTACTACGCCACATACCTTTCGGAGAACGGAATGGCGAATGCCGCATCCGGGTAACGTATGCAGGTATCTGCGGAACTGACCTCGAACTAATCCGTGGGTACGCAGACTACACCGGCATACCCGGACACGAATTTGTTGGCGTTGTTGAAGATGCACCTGACAGAGACCGGCATTGGATTGGCAAGCGCGTCGTTGGAGAAATCAATGCCAGTTGTGGTGCCTGCGATTCGTGTATTGCCGGTGTTCGCGAACACTGTCCGACTCGATCAGTTTTGGGCATACTTAATCGTGACGGCACGTTCGCAACACACATATCGCTACCGGCCAGAAATCTTCATGCACTACCAGATTCACTCTCCGACCAAGCTGCTGTATTTGTAGAACCAACTGCAGCAGCGTGCGCAATATTGACCCAAGTTGACGTCACTATGCGCGCCCGCATCGCAGTCGTAGGTGATGGTCGGCTCGGTCTTCTCATTGGTCAAGTTCTGCAATCAACAGGTGCCACCGTCACGCAGGTCGGTCGCCATACAAACAAACTGAAACTCGCAGAGTCTTTTGGGTTGAACACTGCTTTGAGCAAGGACACCATTGCATCCAAATCATTCGATCTCACCGTCGATGCAACTGGTCGTCCCGATGGTTTACAACGTGCCATGGAACTTGTTCGTCCGCGCGGTACGGTTGTCATGAAATCGACATTTCATGGAGCTGCACTTGTCGAACTTTGGCCGGCGGTCGTCGACGAACTCACGCTGATTGGGTCACGATGCGGTCCGTTCGAACGAGGCCTTGAAATGCTCATGAATCGTCATGTGAAGACAGAGGACCTAGTAGCAGGCACCTATCATATGGAATCATTTGAAGACGCGTTTGCCCTCGCAACAACCTCACTAAAAGTCCTACTGCAACCGTAGTTATCAGTCGCTAACTGCGAGTTCACCTGGCACTATTGGTTTAGTGCGGGGAAGTACACCCCGATAGGACAACAACGCAACGAACACCAGTATCGCGACGAACATGGTGAGTTTAAAAATATCGCCAAAGCGTCCTTCAGGCACCACTGCCCACAAAAACCACAGCGCTGGTTGCGCTAGACACATGGCCCACAGAGAACCATAAAAAAACCTGCGCTCGTGTCCTTCTCCTTTGGTTGATGCCTGAACGCGCGGTAACCGACCGATCAGCCCAAGAATCCAAACGACGCCAGCGATTGGAAAATAGGCTGCATCATACAGTTGCCAAAGCACCCATTCTCCACTAAAAACTGCGAGAACAAGACCAGCAAGGTTGAGCAAGCCGAACGTCAGCACCGCGCTCCACGCAAATGTGTAACACACGCGTCGATACAAAGGATTCGGACGGTCTTCGGTGAAACGGATGATATACGGCCGAGGCTCACACCCCGGAAGTTTGCCACGAATACCCGCACTCCCCGTGCCAATGAGCACAACACCCAGCCACATCGCCATGCGTGCATCAAAGCCGTTCTCGAAGAGGTCAAAAATCAATGGACCAGGCGTAATAAAAAACACCCAGATCCAGATCGGCCAATGATTTAAACGGTAATACAGTTTGTTGCGGTAACGAATCTTTCGCTCGCTGGCAAATTCAAGTGGAATGCCGTGATCGTCTGTTCGTGGAATATCGACGTCCATATCGTTGTGACTTAGGGTGCCAAATCTCTGCTGTAGGAAAGATTGTCTATAGCAACATACTCGATGCGCAAGACACCGAGGACTCTTGTTGATCTCAACTAAATTTAAAATTACCTGTTTAACAAAAAAGGAAAAAGCCCAGCACACTTAGCATGTGCTGGGCCAAAAAAACCCCGGCAGCGACCTACTCTCCCACGAAGTCACCCTCGCAGTACCATCGGCGGTAGAGGGCTTAACTGCCGTGTTCGGCATGGGAACGGGTGTTTCCCCTCTCCTATGA
>DTWD01000092.1 GCA_012963185.1 Acidobacteriota bacterium | reverse complement strand
TGGCGGAGGTGGCGGAGGTGTTCCGAGAATGTTTTCAAGAAGCCATTTGCCACGAAGAACTGGCGAGGTGCGATGCGCGTACGAGGTGACGGTAAGAAGACTCCCTTTGCCGAGTAGTCCGCGTCGCATGTCGAGGTCATCCGTCAGTTGAATACGCCGAAAATGGTTTCCATAGATGTTCGGGATACCGTAATGACGAGCCAGGCGCTCGTTAACGAAGGTGTAATCGGCGGTCATGAGTTTAAGGACACTGTGGTCTTCTCTCATTTGGCTTTCGAGAAAGAGGCTCATTTCTCGGGACATGGCTTCGCGTAAATTCGCGTCGAAATCAGGAAATGCTTTCGTGTCAGGTGTGACGAAGTTCATGTTCCGCATGTATAACCACTGGCCACCGAAATTATCGACCAGGGCACGGGAACGAACGTCAGTGAGCATACGACGAACTTGCTCAGACAAGATGGCTGGATTCCGAAGTTCGCCACGTTCAGCGACGGAGAGTAGTTCATCGTCTGGAAGACTGCTCCACAAGAAGAACGAAAGTCTCGAAGCAAGTTCTAAATCGCCAATTGCGTAGGCCTCACCGGGTGCGATATCTACGGGGTCAGATTCTCGTCGAAAGAGAAAATTTGGACTAACCAAGATCCGTCTTAGGGCCATTTCGATACCCGAATCAAAGTCATTACCTGTTCGACCCGATTCGAAAAAACCGAGGAGCATGGTCATGTCGTCGGCGCTCACTGGGCGGCGAAATGCGCGCCTCGCCAACGTCCCAATAATTTCAGACGCGCATGCCGGTTCATCTTCCGTGGTCAAAGGTCGACAGGTGAAGATTTGCTCTCGGCTTGGGCTCTCGCCCCGTCCCGTTACGTTATATGGTCCTCGCAATTCGACGCTTGCAATACCAGGGGGGATTGTTGAGTCACCAGCGTACTCGTAACTACTGACTCGATAGAATGGCCGGCGCATACCTTCAAGCACGGCCCCTTTATTAACAAAGGAGACAGAAAGAGTAGCCGGACCAGCTTTCGCAGCGAAGCGAATTTCTTGTCCGTCGTCTGGCACATTTCGAAGATCTCGGCCGCGGCCACGAGTTGATTCAAGGAGACGGTCGACTCCCCCGACCGTTTGTGATTCTAAGATCGAGCCGTCGAGACGCACTTCAAGTGTGTGTGGTTCGGTTACCCCACGTACTCTTCCGTCGTATGTACGAAGGAAAAATATTTTGGCAATGTATTCACCATCAACCGGAAAAGTGTGACGCACAGCAAGTCCACCACGTGACGCAAACGGCAAGTCATCGCTGACGCGTCCGTCTTGGCGAAGTGTTTTGTCGACTTCAAACACTTCGGTTGTGGGCTGTAGTGTCGTGTCTCCAATAGCAAGTTTACTGATCTTCCGTGCGGCACGGAGATATCGCTCTGTAAGCATTGGCGAGACCGAAAGAACATCGGCGATGTTATCGAAGCCGAAACCGGAGTCGTCTGGCGGCAGCAGGGTGCCTTCATTGATTTCAAGCGCGAGTAGGTCACGGACGGCGTTTGCGTATTCAGCTCGATTCAAGCGATGTACGGCATGGCGTCGACCGGGATTTGGATTTTCGGAAGCTACCTGATCGATACGGTCAGCAAGCCATGTCGTTAATGATTCGTAGTCCGAATCATTTGGGCGAGGACGGCCCTGTGGTGGCATCGATCGGGTGCGTAGTTTTCGAATAACTTTTTCCCACGCTTCTGTTTCTTCGACCTCAACGCCAGCCTGGGTTACATCGAGATTCTGAAGCGATAAACCGGCGGTCAGCGTTCGGTTGTTGTGGCACCCAACACAGTAGCGATTGAGAAGTTGACGATGATTTGTTGCAGGGTCCTCAGCATTTACTGGTTGCCCCCACACAGCAACACAAGAGAGGGGTACCGCCACGATCGTAGCGACGCACTGACGGAAAGATATCGGCCACATCATTGATGTCATTCGGTGCAGCATGTCGGACGTTCCGAAAATGAGGATCTGCTTGTAAATGAAGCTACAAACACTGCATTATTATGATGCGCCTAACAGGAGTGTCAAGAACGAGAATGCATTTTCACAGATCGCGCATTTTGTCACGTCTAGCAGTCGGTGCCATAGCGTTGGCTAGCTCGGTTTCAGTTGCAGGAACGACCGCGGCAGAATCGGCCGGTGACCTCATCGAAGCGGTTCGAGCTGATGACCTAGACCGTGTTAAGCGGCTGATAACGTCTGGTGTTGACGTGAGCAGTGCACGAGGTGATGGGGCGACAGCGCTTCACTGGGCTGTACACCGTGAGAACACGGAGGTCTCAGATCTGTTGATAGAGTCCGGTGCTGACGTCAATGCGGCCGACGATCATAATGTCACTCCTCTAGCGCTTGCTTGCCTTAATGGCAGCAGTGCGATGGTAGGGCGACTTCTTCGCGCGGGTGCCGATGCGGCACGTGCACGCTCCACAGGTGAAACAGTTTTGATGACGGCAGCTCGTGTTGGCAACATTGATGTTGTCCGTCAGCTCTTGACTGCGGGTGCGGATCCTGCTGCCTCTGAGTCTTCTCGTGGTCAGACTGCGTTGATGTGGGCTGTCGCGGAAAATCATACAGCTGTCGCACGTCTGATTCTCGAGACAGCGGGCGGTGCCACCACCCGTAGCTTGAACGGGTTCTCGCCGTTACTTTTTGCGGCACAGCAGGGCAATGTCGAAATTGCCAGGATGTTGTTGGCGGCGGGTGCGGACGTGAATGAATCTGCTCCTGACGGGATAGGTGGCGACACCAATACGCAAGTCGTCTTTCGAGAAGGAACAGATGCGTCTGCGTTGATGGTTGCTATTGATAGCGGGCATTCAGAGATGGCGCGTTTTTTGATTCAAAGAGGAGCAGACATCAACCATAGTGGTGCAGGTCGTACGCCGCTGCACTCGGCGGTTCAGCAACAGCTCCCCGAGGTGGTAAAGGCATTGCTTTCGACTGGTGCTGACCCGAATGTGCGGCTTGCAAAGAGGATGCCTCTTTTGTCCCGTTCCATCACTCAAGATAACGGATTGACCCCAACTACGATCGGTTCTACACCTTTTTTGCTAGCTGCGAGTTACAGTGATGTTGAGATGATGCAGATGCTTATTGATGCTGGCGGTGATCCGTTCCTGATGACGGAAGACAACACTACCGCGCTTATGCTTGCGGCTGGGGCGGATTACGTTGAGGGGCAGGATAAATATGGGCGTCGCTCATACCCTGCTTTTCTGTCGATCATTCAGGATCGTGCATTCAAAGCGACGAAGTTCTGTATTGATTTCGGTCTGGATGTGAATGCTGTTAACGATAGTGGGCAAACAGCATTGTTCGGGGCTGTGTACATGGGTGGTACCGTCATTGCTCCATACTTGGTCGAACAAGGTGCTGAGATGGATGCGGTGAATCTTCGTGGGCAGACGTCGTGGATGGTTGCCGCTCAGGGAGAGTATCGGTCCGGATCGTTTTATACCCACGAAGAAACAGCCGATGTGCTGGAAGACTTAGGGGCAGATACGACATTAGGTTTTGATCTGGGTCGTGATTTTCGCAGACAATTGGAAGACGTAGGTGCGATCCGTTGACGTTGGTATGTTGACTGTGTGAGTTTTTACTATGTTACGAATCCATCACCAATTAGTTTCATTCGTAGTCGTTTCAGTGGTGGTCTTCGGCCTGTTGTCACGTTATGAACCAACCGTAGGTTTGTTGGCTCAGCAAGGTGAGAATTCACGGGCCGCGTTGTTAGCCCGAGCAAGTGAAGCGGAACTCGATACTGACTATGTTGCGCCACCGGGTGACCCACTTGCGCATCACATTGCCGGTTTCGCCAAAACACTTTGTTCGGCAGTGTTCGTAACCGGGCTTGACGCGGACTTTGCAGCAGAGAGCGTGGGGTTTTTTAGTGGACCCTATGAGTATCGTGACCAAGTCGTACGTCGTGAGATTGATAACGACGGTCGACGTGTGCATCTGACATTACCCGACGGTGTTGTGCGCACCGCGAAACTCAACGGTGACCATGGATGTGTGACTTTGCCTATAGGTGCCGATGATGTGTTTTTTGATCCGGTAGATATTCGCAGTAATTTGCCGGTACCCGATGCGACGGCTTGGCCGATGGGCGACGTATTACCAGACACGCCCTTTGCAGATGAAATCGATCTCGACAAGGTGAGCGAAGCAATTGATGCCGCATTTGCGCCCGCCGGATCCATGACTGGCTCATTCGTCGTTACTCACAAAGGACGAATTATTAGCGAGCGATATGGCGAGGGACTCACGATGCATACGCCACTCGAGAGTTGGTCAATGGGGAAGAGTCTGACTGCGACGTTAATGGGCGTACTCATCGAACAGGGTGTATACGAACTTTACGAATCAGCGCCCATTCCGGAGTGGCAGACAGCTGGAGATCCCCGGCAAGAAATTCGGATCGCAGACATTCTCCGGATGTCGAGCGGCTTGCGGTTCCGGGGGGTCGCGGACCCTGATCTTGACCCGTCACTTGGGTATCCGGACCATCTTTACGTATACACCGGCAGTGTGAACTCATTCGAGTGGGCAGCAACACGCCCACAGCAATGGCCGCCGAATACGATCGGCCGTTACCGTAATTCTGATCCAGTCTTGACAAATTACCTTGTTCGACTGGGCGTTGAGGGTCGGGGTGACGAATATCTGTCTTTTCCACAGCGTCAGCTGTTTGACAAAATTGGGATTGATGGCATGGTGTTGGAAACCGACCCGTATGGCAACTATTTATTGCAAGGGTATGAACTTGCTCCAGCTCGCGATTGGGCTCGTCTCGGGAATCTTTACCTTCAGGATGGCATTTGGAACGGAGAGCGAATTTTACCCGAAGGCTACGTAGACTTTGTGAGCACGGTGGCGCCGGCCTGGGCTAGTGACGGTCGACCGATTTATGGTGGTTTCTTTTGGATTAATGGTACGGAAACATTTCCTGTCCCACGCGACGCGTACTACATGGCGGGTGCCGGCGGACAGAGCACCATTATCATTCCATCGCATGAGCTTGTGGTTGTCCGCCAAGGGCACTATCGTGGTGCCAGTATTGGAGGGCAGGCGTTACGTCGTGCACTAGCCCTGTTAATGGAAGCGATTCCAGCTAGCTGAACCCCAAGCGCTTAGTAGTACTATCGTCGGTCGTCCACTCCTGGCTGCGGTCCCATTGGTCTGCCGCCATCGCGGTACGGCTGATGACATGCTTCACAGACTTCGATGAGCGTGTTGCCTGCCTCAAAAACGCCGTCGAGGTTACGGGCTTGTGCCGCGGTAAGAGCCGCTGCACCTGCATCGGACATTGCGCCGGCCAACTCCATCCAAAGCCCGTCGTCTTTTTTGCGTCCGTCCATCATAAAAAGATTACCTGCTTCCGTTAGAATCACCGCAGCGTCTTCAAGTGCCTGCCAATCCGCCTCCGTTTCGGGTTCCTGGCTTCCGACACCAAAGATTGCGTTTGATGAAGGGCTGACCATGGCCCGCTGGATCTGGCTGATCGTCGCAACTGGGGTTGCCTCACGCGACTGCGCTGCACTGTTGATGATGACCATTACAAACACGCCGAAAGCACTAAGTAAAAACGTACGCGTCATAACTATCGTCTCCTGCGTTGAGTCTAGAACGCTTGGACGTTTGAAAATCCAAGCGTTTCTTTGACTACACGATTGTCGAGTTCTCGAATGCCTGTCGAGTCGAGTCGCCACTTATCCATAAATTGTTTGGGTGTTACGAGTGTCACATCGTGCTGTTCCAAATAGTTTTCAAGGTCAGGTGACGAGAAGGGCCGGGGAAGTCCGTCTTCAAACGGAGCCCATAGTCCGTCCCAGTGGATCGGGAGATAGGTCCGTGGTCGCAGAACAGGGATAATCAATTCTGCAATTGGTAGTCCGCCAGTTCCAATCCACAGATCAACGGAGTCAAGGTTAGCGTCAGCCAGTGCGTTACGAAGGTTGTCGATTGGTGCACCGTAGTCGACACCATTCACCACGATCGGGACATGCAGGTCGACGGCACTGGCTGAGCTTTGCTGGAACCAACTGAATCGACCTTCAGGGCTATCGACGACAAAAAGGAATCCGCGTGACCCACCACCGTTGGGGAAATTTTCCGCAACGCCTGCTCGGAGTCCCCCGGTCGCTCTGTCTATTTCTGGCACCGCATTTAATTCCACAGCATTATGTTGTTCTGGATTCAGTGACGGGTCTCCGCTGTGGTTCCAGCGTACGACGAACAGATTGATGTCCTGAGTGATGGCGATTTGTTCTTTTCCCACAGCGACTTGGCACTGGGCTGGACTCACTCCTTCTGCCATCACCTGATAGCATGTCGTTTGAGATCCAATAATGGGAGCGCCTGTTAGTTTTGACCAGGTTCCGATATCAAATGAATGGTCCCAGTGACTATGGCCGGTGAGCAACCGGGTAACGTGATTACTCCCACCAAGTGCGTTGAGTACCCGACGGACATTGACGACATCTGGTCGAAACGCTGTCCGCGTTTGTGCCAGACCACTTGGACCGCCGTAGAACGCTTCTTCAGGGATACGGGTGATGTACCCGTCGGTGACGATACCAATATCTGCGATTTGGTAATGCAGGTTGGCCATCGACATCCAGGTAATTTCAACGAAGCTCGGAACGGCTGCGGTCGTTGGGAAAACCATCGCCGCGAGCGCTGCTACGGTGGCACCGGTTTGCAAGACTCGGTTCATCAGTTAATGTGACCGATTATAGCGACTGACTTGAACGGAGTCGCTGAAAAGACAGGAGGAGCGATGCATGATACGTATTACCATTCAGATGATTTGAAGAAATTTGGTGACATTGGCAAGAATTGTTCTGAGTTGTCAGCAAAGTTTTTTGCGTGGTACAACGCGGTCTTTGAAGATGGAGCGTTATCCGCGCGCGACAAGTCTTTAATCGCGTTGGCCGTTGCGCATACGGTCCAGTGTCCGTATTGCATAGAAGCCTATACGGCGGATGCTTTAGAAAAAGGGGCGGATATAGACCAAATGACTGAAACGGTACACGTAGCATCGGCTATTCGAGGTGGTGCATCATTGGTGCACGGGATTCAGATGAGAAACAAGGCCACCCAGGTCGGCATGTGACAGGACTGGTCTTATGAAAGAAACACTGTCGACGCTGGTCGCAGGCCAGCGTCGTTTGGCGTCATCAAGTGAGCAATTAGCCGTGTTGCACCAGTTAACGCTCGCTCAGGATTTTGATGCGGCACTGTCAGAAGTGGGGTCGTATCCTCTCTTGCCGACGACCATTGACACCTTACAGATTAATGTCGGCAAGTTGTGTAATCAGACGTGTCTCCATTGTCACGTTGATGCAGGACCTGATCGCCGCGAGGTGATGACGCGTGAAACGATGCAACAATGTTTGGATGCACTAAGTCAGACAACTATTGCGACCGTCGATGTGACTGGGGGTGCGCCGGAGCTAAACCCACATTTCCGGTGGCTGGTGGAACAATGCCGTGCCCTCGATCGGCATGTGATCGATCGCTGTAACCTCACAGTGCTCGACTTACCATCGCAGACCGACCTTTCAGAATTTTTGGCTGTGAATCAAGTTGAGGTCGTGTGTTCGCTTCCACATTACCGTGAACTCAACACCGACAGACAACGCGGTGATGGTGTGTTTGCGAAATCGATTAGAGGATTACAGCGGTTAAATGAGTTGGGCTATGGCGATGCCGGGTCTGGTCTACGCTTGGTATTGGTTGCCAATCCAGTTGGTGCGTTTCTTCCCGCAGGACAGAAGTCATTAGAGCAAGAATGGAAACAGGAACTGGGTCGGAGATATGGCATTCGGTTCGATGCGTTGTACACGATTACGAACATGCCGATCAGCCGGTTTCTCGACTGGTTGATCGAGTCAACGAATCTCGACCAGTATATGGAGCGTCTTGTGACGAGCTTTAATCCGAGCACCGTTGCTGGACTGATGTGCCGAAACATACTGTCCATTGGTTGGGACGGCTCGATCTATGACTGCGATTTCAATCAAATGCTCGAGCTGCCCGTGACGACATCGGCACGTCACATTCGTGACTTCGATCTTCACGCGCTTCAGTCACGTGAGATCGTAGTCGACCGTCACTGTTTCGGATGTACAGCCGGCGCCGGTTCCAGTTGTTCCGGTGCTACGACGACGTAATCAACTACGCGATTATGACCGTCCGGGGTAATTGCGCGTTGTGTTCAAGGAACGTCTGTTTTACTTCGAGCTCCTCAGCTGTTGGCTGCACGACACCGTTTGCATCGGTTGCGCGTGATGTGACGGTATGTTCTCCAGGGGTCGCACCGGTCCACGTGTAATTGAAGAATTTCCACCCGTATTTTTCACGCGCTGTTTCTGGGTCAAGCGTCGCCGGCTGCCATGGGCCATCGTCAACTTTGACTTCGACGGAATTAATGGGGGTTCCGTCATGCATGATTACGCCAAAAATATTGTGCCCACTGTCAGTGCCTGTTACACGCGCAATAAACGATTTCAGGCGCATGGTTGAAATGGCTGTTTCTTTCCATTTCATTTCACCATTGACCATTTCACCTTTTAACGTGCGGTACCAGTTGGCTTGGAATTTACCTAGGTATTGGTCCTTTTGCACGTGAATTTCAGAGAGGAACTTCACGTTTGGAGCGCCATACCATCCGGGGACGAGCAGTCGTAGCGGACGGCCTTGGTGTGCCGTTAGCGGTTCTCCATTCAGTTCGTAGGCAAGTAATGGTTCGTCGGACAATGCCTGATCTCTCTCTAAACTTCGACCGTACTGTTGATCAACAGTGTAGTTCCGTCCGCGGAAATCGACTTCTTCCTCACCGTGGTCGGCACCAAAAAAAACAAATTCTCTAGCGTCGTCCTGAATGCCAGCCTGTTCAAGGACGGTCTTTAAGGAGACGCCTAACCAACGACCATTACTGGATAAACCATTCAAAGGGCCTCGGTTCCCTGAGCATTCAAAGCCAAATACGAGTTCACGACTCGGCATCGCTCGAAGGTCCGCAAGAGAGAGAGCCAGCGGTTCATTGACCAGGCCAGACACGCGAAGTCGATAGACTGCGGTGTCAATTTGCGGATGTCCATAATGCTGCGTCGTAAAAAATTGATTAACAGGGGTGAAGTAGTTATCGATATGGCGAACATCGATAATGCGTCGTTCGGCATCACGGATCAGATTGATTTCATCTGGAAGGTCCGTGAATTCCATGAGGCGTTCACCTTGCGCAAGCGCCGGCATGGTCCATTCTGGAAAACCGAGGACTCCCAGACCCGCCATGGCGAGGCTGCTCTTGATTACGTCACGACGGGTGGTCTCTGTTGCCATCTTCGGTCCCTTTCGATGCTCGGCGCCAAACGCCAAGGATGAATCCTGAAGGTAATTCGTATCATAAGTCGAGATGCGTTGCATTGGCACCTTACTTTACGAGATTATTCTTTTGACTGGCAGATTTTTTGTCCACGGAGACCACTAAATTTCATATTGAAGCAATAAGCAGGAGATTACGGATGCAAGGTCACCATTCATTACTGTTGTTTTACCTGATAACTGGGATGTGGTGTGTTCCATCGGTGGCGACGGCTCAGGCAGAATGGGTAGCTCCACGTACTTCTGAGGGGCGACCTGATTTGCAGGGTGTGTGGCTAAGTAATGCTGCGATTCCCATGGAACGACCTTCCTCGCTTGCTGGCAGGCCACGTTTGACCGATGAGGAAGTCGCGACGCTGCAGGAACGTACCGACAGGATTTTTCGAAATGGGCGTAGTGCATTTGCCACACCTGAAGGAGCTTTTCGTGCTGCCTTTGAAGATATTGAAACCTATGAAGCGTGGTCGACTAGCAGTTCCATAGGAATGGTTGATGTGGTCGTGACCAATCAGACTTCGTTAGTTATTGACCCTGCAGACGGTCGTATCCCGGCTCGAACGGCAGCTGCCCGGTCGCGGGAGCAAGCGGTAGCTGACGGATGGCAATTTAAGACTGGACCTGAGGATCTAAATAATTTCCACCGGTGTATCACGACAGGAGTACCACGACTTGGTGGAAACTTTGGAGCTGGGCCATATACCTATTATCAAATCTTCCAGACACCAGAGTATTTTGTGTTTTTCAACGAGGCTTTTCATGATGCTCGTATCGTTCCGTTGGACAGGCGTGCTCATTTGTCGGAGCGGGTTCGCCAGTGGAACGGGAATTCTCGTGGGTACTGGGATGGTCAGACGCTAGTGGTTGAAACTAGAAATTTTTCGGTGCAGAGCCACTATCGTGGGTCGGCAGACGGACTTGTTCTGACAGAGCGGTTCACAAGAAGTGGCCCTGACACCTTGATGTACCAGTTGACGTTTTCGGACCCGGCGACGTGGGTATCTCCGTGGTCAGCTGAGACACCACTGTCACGTCGCGATGAATCGTTATACGAATTTGCCTGTCACGAAGGCAACGTGTCGATGATTGGTATGCTACGAACCGCGCGTCTTGAAGATAGTGCTACGCAGTCCGTTAAGCCTGAGTAGCTGACCAATCTCGACCAGATATAGCGTTTATTCTGGTTCGGTTGCGTCTCTACCATCTCTCGGTGCGCCGGTGCCAGACGAGCCAGCGAATAAGCGTGTGCCATCAGGAAAGGTCACATCGCGGCCGTTAGCGCGGAACGCATTGTCGATGGCCTGATATCCCTCAACCAAAACTTCGGTGCCGGGTATGACAGAATCTTTCTTCCATCCGCGGCGGACAAGGGCTCCAGGAGGCCCGGCTTCGATCATCCAACTTTGGACCGTACCATCTTCAGTCGTGACGTCGATGTGCATCCACGCATGTGGATTGATCCACTCCATCTTGGTGATTTTTCCACGCAGCGCGACTGGTTTCGTCGCATCAAACTCGGCTGAGAACGCATGATGCGCCACGATTGGGGCTATGCCAACCAGAAGAAGAAGTGCCACGCCGGCCAAAGTAATCGATAGTTTCTTACTCATTAGTATTGTCCTCGTTATCGTGAGCCTTCGGCCCGTTCTCTGTCGAGTGCACGCGCACCACTAAGGATATTGGTCATTCCATAGTTTCCTTCGTGACAGGCATATTCGACGACATCGTACTGTTCATTATCAAGATTGAACGTGAAGACGCCCGTCCAGGGTTGTGTCCAAACCTTCGGGTCATCCACAGTGAATTGGTATTCCAAACGATTGTCAGCTGTACGCGTAAATCGTTCAGTCAACTTCATATCCGCACTTGACCCGCGGTAGTTTGTTCTACCGTTGAAATTATTTGTTTCAACGACAAGCGTATTGCCTTCCCAGTGCCCGTGTGGGTCTCCAAGGTAGGTCGTAAGTTTTGCATTAAGTGGGGCCCGTTCCTCTGTCGGGATAACTCGTGTTTCATGAATCATTTCTTTTTGGATCGCGACGAAACCAGGGCCTTGAACGATTTGCAGGCCATTGTTGTAAATCGACGGCATCATCAGGCCTGGTAACCCTCGCGTAATGCACCTTACATACGGCGTCAGGTCTTCAGGGCCGGCTGATCTATTCTCTGTGTACAAGGAGCGTGCGCGAGCAGCGTCTTCTTCCATTCGCTGTCCTTCGGGTGTTCGCTCAGGTAAACGACCGGTTGGAGGGTCGATAATCATTGCAACTTGAGTGGACGGGACATTTTTGTCATACCCCAACGTTGTGTCTCTCCACTCACGCTCGTAGCCCCAAATACTGCCGAGTGTGCCA
>DTWD01000091.1 GCA_012963185.1 Acidobacteriota bacterium | reverse complement strand
CTATGCCAGTGTTCGAATATGCCTGTCACGAAGGCAACTATGGCCTGACCAACATTCTGGCTGGTGCTCGCGAAAAAGAAGCCGCGATGGATGCAGCGGCTGGTCGGTAACCGTGAGGTTGCGCTCTTTCGTCCACGGAAGAGATGACGGTTACACAACAAAGAGTATTGGTGTGACTGCTCGGATAGCAGGAATTCTATGTGTCGGCCTTGTGTTGTCCATTAGCGGGCTTTCCGCGGAAGATTGGTCTCAGTGGCGTGGTCCCGGACGTCAGGCCATCTGGAATGAGCAGGGTATTGTTGATAGTCTGCCGGACTCCTTGCGACGCACGTGGAGTACGGAGATTCGCTCTGGCTACTCGGGTCCAGCGGTCGCCGATGGTCGCATTTTCATCACTGATTGGCTGGAAGATCCTGAATCACGGACGTTAGACGGCACCGAGCGGGCGTTGGCGCTTGACGAACAGAGTGGTGAGATTCTCTGGACGCACGAGTGGCAAACCAGCTACCGGATGCTGTCGATCAGTTATGCGGTTGGTCCGCGTGCAACACCGACTGTTGATGGGGACCGGGTGTATGTTGTCGGGGGAACCGGTCGGTTATTTTGTTTCGACGTAGAGACTGGCGATGTGCTGTGGGAAAAGGACTATGTCGCGGACTATGACACCAGTGTGCCGGTGTGGGGAATCGTCAGTGGCCCGTTGGTGGATGGCGATCGTCTGATTACGGTTGTTGGTGGTGAGCCCGACGCGGGCGTGGTCGCCTTCAATAAATACACAGGGGAAGAGATCTGGCGCGCGATTAAAGTTGGATCTGAGATGGGATACGCGCAACCGGTTATTTATGAAGCTGGTGGCGTACGGCAGTTAATCGTTTGGCACCCGTTGGCGCTAGCATCCCTCGACCCGGTGACGGGAGAAGAGTATTGGGAAGAACGGTGGGATGTGTCGATGGGGGTGACGGTGGCAACCCCTGTCCGCAGTGGTGACTATCTTCTCGTCTCTCAATTTTTTAATGGGTCGATGATGATGCGTCTCAACAGCGACCGTCCTGATGCGACGTTGTTATGGAAAGGGAAGAGTCGGAGTGAATTACCCGGTGAAACCGACACGATTCACGCGATGGTGACGACGCCGATCATTATTGGTGACTACGTGTACGGTGTCGATAGTTATGGTGAATTACGTGGATTAGATGCGCGGACCGGCGAACGGTTATGGATGAGTCCAGAAATGACCGCGCAGGCTCGCTGGAGTACCGCGTTTTTAGTTCGGCACGGTGACCGGTATTTTGTGAACAATGATGAGGGGTATCTCATTTCAGCACAGTTCACGCCGACAGGATATGTTGAGCAAAGTCGCACGCGGCTGATCGAGCCGACGGCCAGTTCTGGTACTCGAACACCGCATGGGAGTATTGCAGAGCGGATTGTCAATTGGTCGCATCCCGCCTATGCGAATGGTCATATCGTTCACCGGAATGATCAGCAGATCATCAGAGCTTCGTTGCGCGCGGTCGATTACTAACGTCGTTGATGATTGTTTGTCACACTGAAAACTGTTTAACTAGGCGCAGATTTAGGTCGGTATCGCTTCGTGGAGGGTTTCTGATGAAAAAACTACTGTTGACAATTGTACCGGTCATGATGCTATTCGGTGTTTCGATTGCTGGACAGCAGGAAGAAACCTATGACTACTGGCAGAACCAGCGTCAAATGGTTCGACAGGGACAGCAGGCGGTTTTCATGTGCAATGGTCTATTTACCTCAAATCGCACATTAGAACAGGTCTTCCAGCAAGAACTAGCCTTTTTACCTGACCCAATTGGAACCGCGCAAGGTGGTGACTATGAGGTCGATTACGAGCGAAAAGGTGTCGTGATTGGCTCTGGTCAGGATGCTCCGAAGATGCGTGCAGCGTTTCGCGAAGGGATTGGCTGCGTGATTTTACCGCCGGACCAGACGCTTGCTGACGTCGACCAGTTGCCAATACTCACGTTGCCGTACCCTGAAGATGCCCCCGCAAATACACCGTGGCCACAGGGTGACCTTGTCACCTCTACGAGTTTACCGTCTTACATTGACGACGTTGCATTAGAAGCAGCGTCAGAGTGGGCGTTCGACCGTGAGTCGCCTGAGCAGGTCACGCTCAGTTTGTTAGTGATTCATCGCGGGAACATTATCCATGAGCGGTATGCCCCTGGTATCGATATGTCGACTCGAACTCGCACGTGGTCGACTGCAAAGAGTATTGCGTCAACGTTGATCGGTATGCTCGTTGATGAGGGTAAGTTGTCACTTGATGACCCACTGGGATTTCCGTTTGCGCCTGAGTCGGCTGATGGCGATGACCCCCGTTCGCAGATCACACTACGACATGTGTTGAACATGTCGAGCGGACTTGAAACGATCGACAATGGTGGGCTTGAGTACGCGACCGGATCAGGGTTGTCCTATTGGGCGGGCGCTAGCTCGGTCCTTGGCGCTCGGAGCCGTGCGTTGATCCGTGAACCAGGTACGAATTGGGATTATGAGAATTACGACACCTTACTGGCCATATATGCGATGAAACTCGCTCTTGGTGAAGACGCGTATCGCGAGTTCCCGCGAAAGGCCTTACTCGACAAGATCGGCATGCAGAACACCTTGGTGAGTACCGATCGCTTTGGCGACTTTGTTCTGAGTAGTCAGGTCTATACCAATGCACGGGATCTTGGTCGGTTTGGTTTGCTCTATCTGCAGAATGGTGTCTGGAACGATGAACGCCTGGTGTCTCGCGAATGGATCAACTTTGTTCGTACACCGGCGCCGGCGACTGCGGAATCGGGGAACTTTTATGGTGGGCAGTTCTGGTTAGTGCCTGATGGTCGGGATGATGTGCCTGAAGATGCCTATTCAACATCTGGCAATCGTGGGCAATACACCATTATGGTTCCGTCTCATGACTTGATCATCGTGCGGCGGGGACTTGACTATGGTCGTCAAGGCTTTGACCGGTGGAGCCTTGCCCGAGAGGTGCTTAAGGCGTTCGATATTGTTCCTGCGGAATAACGTACAAAGCACTCAATTACGCCTGTCATAGTTTTCGACCAAGTTTTAGGACGATGTCGTATTCTGCTTTGGTCGCCGGTTGTACAGACAAGCGTGACCCTTTTTTGGTGACCATCATGTCTTCGAGGCCAGGGGTACTTTTCAAAGTTGCGAGGGGTACCGTGTTCGTGAAGGCTTCGACAAAGGCGATATCCACCATAAACCAGACCGGTTTGTCTTTGGTGCTGCGCGCATCAAAATATTTATGTCCTGTTTTCCAGGCATAGCGGT
>DTWD01000090.1 GCA_012963185.1 Acidobacteriota bacterium | reverse complement strand
GCCGAGTTGTGATAACAGAAATCGACCCGATTTGTGCGCTGCAGGCGGCGATGGAAGGCTACCAGGTGAGCACGATCGACGAGGTACTCGCGACAGCAGATATCTTTATCACAACGACTGGGAATAAGGACATTATTACCGCGGAACACATGGCGCGGATGAAAGACAAAGCCATCGTTGGGAACATAGGCCACTTTGACAACGAGATCGATATGGCGGGACTTAAGGCAACGCCTGGTATTGAGCGTATCAACATAAAGCCACAGTATGACGAATGGCGCTTTGCCGACGGGCACAGCGTGATGGTGCTTGCTGAAGGACGGCTGCTCAATCTTGGGTGCGCAACCGGACATCCAAGTTTCGTCATGTCGGCGTCTTTTACCAATCAGATGCTTGCTCAGTTGGCCTTACATCAGAACAAGGGCGAGTACAAGAATGAGGTGTATATGTTGCCGAAGAAACTTGACGAGAAAGTGGCGCGGTTACATCTTGATGCTCTTGGTGTGCGGTTAACAGAGTTAACGAAAGACCAGGCTGATTATATTGGCGTTCCGGTTGAGGGGCCTTACAAACCGGAGCACTATCGCTACTAAGAACGGAACAGTCAGAAGTCTACGACTTGGCCGGTGATTAGAGTGTGCGGCAAGTAATGATTCTTGGGCGTTATAAGGTTTTACGCTGGCGTGGAATTGCTGATACGAACCGCCAGAATGTAGTTCTGTGGCTTTTGTGTCTGCAGGGATTTTTTCTCGAACACCGTCGTGCAAGCGTGACCTTGAACCGATGTCTCTGACGTAGCATAGGGCTTCTACGCGACGGGCGAGGTTGTGTTTCATTAGGTCTGCTTTGCCTGTAAGTACATCCGCGTTGCCGCTATTTTTGAAGTAATAGCGGCGGGAATGTTCAAGAAATCTTCCGCCGACTGAGCGGTCTTGCGCGAAATGGCGACAGCAAACACCGGGGTTTCTGTTTTTAGCTCTTATCGGGCGAAGTGGCAGCTATTATTGGGGAACTTTCGTCTATCGCTGTTTCATCTTCAATACGGAGTTGTACGTCGCCATGCGCGGCGACCATCGCAACAATAGGTAGTGAAGCAAGTTGTTCAGAGAAGGGTTGCCCGACCGGGTCACGCGGCGTCATACCTTCCAGGCGAAGGGGTACGAACATAATAGAAGCATCACGCGAAGGACTATAAGACCCGGTCATATTCTCAGTAGTCACATGAACGCTAGCTTCGATTCGAAGTCCATGGAGCCTTTTTGTGATTTCCGCCTCGGTTCTTGATTTTGCGTTCTGGGCAGCTGGTACCACGACACGTAGCGTGGCCTCGTCCCATTCTTCCGTCCGAGTCATAAGGTAGGCAAACAGCAAGCCTAGTCGAGATGAGGTAGTAATCTCCGCCACCCCGGACTTTTCGATTGGTAGCTATTGCTGACAAGGACAAATTTGTAAGAACAGAAATCGCAGTAGCAAGAGAGAGCATCAGAATTGCTTGCCCGAGTCCGGCGGACCCTACGACGTAGCCGAGTCGCCGAAAGAGAATGATCCCAAGGATGGTAAGTACGCTGGGCGTGAATACTCCGCTGAAAGTTCCGAGTCCCATGGTGACGCGACTTCTGGGTTGCTCAAGGGGTGCCACGAGTGAAATTTTTCATTGCTTACTACCCATTCGTCAAATGCATTTATTTATGGTTTTAAATTTAGTTAGTGAACCGGTCGGTAAACTACTATTGTTAAAAGATAAAGCCTGCTCTAAATGTTGGTCCCGGCTAAGGTGCCGTGGCTGTTAGGATATGCAACCGCCAATGCCTTCAATAAGCCGCTCGAGCTGGCTTGCGTCCGAGCCAGGTCGTGCTTGGATGATCTGTGTTGCTGTTTTAGTGATGGCGGTCATTCACTGGCTTCCAGACCCTGCTCCCTTAATGCGGAATGGTGAACCTATTGCGCTTACGCAAGACGGCAAGGCTTGCCTCGCCGTCTTGGCGTTTGCGATCACGCTTTGGGTGACCGAAGCAGTACCCTTCGCGGTAACTTCACTGTTCGTTCTGCTTCTGGTTTCAGCGCTTGGTATTGCAGACTACGCGAGCGTTGTTGAGGCTGGATTCGGTAATCCCCTAATCACTTTTTTTATTGGTGTGCTCTTTCTTTCGACTGGGTTCACGCTGTCGGGGCTTGGAACCCGTATGGTCCTGCACGTTCTTCGTGTCGTGGGTACGAGGACTGACCGAGTTTTACTTGGGTTTCTGGTCGTGGGCGCGTTGCTTTCGATGTGGATTACGGATATGGCGGTAGCAGCCTTGCTTCTTCCGCTGGGAGTTGGTGTGCTCCGCGATGCCAATCTTAAACCGCTGGAAAGTAATTTTGGTCGCGGACTGATGATTGCGTGTGCGTTTGGTCCGCTCATCGGCGGAATTGGCACGCCGGCTGGTACCGGTGCCAATTTGGCAGCTGTCGGATATTTGCGGGAACTAGCCGGGATTGAAATTAGTTTTGCACGGTGGATGGCATATGGCGTACCCGCTGCGTTACTAATGATCCCGATCGCT
>DTWD01000089.1 GCA_012963185.1 Acidobacteriota bacterium | reverse complement strand
GACTGTGTCATCTTGCGCCCGTCGGGCAGCAGCAGAATAGGTACTCGACCTTCAGGGTTTAAGGCGGTCAGGTCATCGGTGCCCAGACGTTGTGTTTCCGGATGGTTATCCGGCAGCGTAAAAACGAGTATTCCGCGGTGATCCGTTTTGAGTCCGGTGCTTACCAGTTCAACCGTACCGGGTGCTATGCCGCGGCATCGTAAGTACAACGTCACGCGCATCGAGGCACTGCTGGCCGGGTGATAGATCAATTGCAATGGCTTTTGTCTGGACATAGTGGTATCAGTCCGGTCGTATGTTCAAAGGGCTGTCCTGTTGCAGGTGATTATAGGCAGCTTGTTCGCGGAGTATCTCACGAGTGTGCGGGGGCAGCGTGTATCGAGTTAGAGGGTCAGAATTACGGCCAAAACGCCATTGTTCGCTAAATCGGCGGCATTATCTGGACGGGTCATTGGAACTGAGAAATAATCCGATAAGTGGTCAACAGGCTCAGACTCCCCGTATGATGAGGTTGTTCCACAAAGCTTTTCAGATCACATAGATCCAAGCTGTTCGGAGGTTTTAAATGGCAGAACCGACTATTAATTGCCCGAAATGCAATCAAGAAATCAAGCTCACCGAATCGTTAGCCGCCCCCTTGGTTGAGGCGACGCGAAACCGATTCGAGCAACTGTTGGCCCAGAAAGATATCGATGTCATCCAACGGAAAAAAGAAATTGACCTTGCCGAAGAAAAACTGGTCCATGCGAAACAGTCACTGGATGATCAGGTTTTGCTTAAGGTCAAAGATCAGCTGATCAAGGAGCGGACTCGAATTATTGATGAGGAGACGAAGAAGGCGAAAAGAGCCGTAGCCACTGATTTGGCTCAAAAGGAAAAAGAACTGACTGAACTACAGACTGTAATAGAAATCAACCAAGAAAAGCTTGCCGAAGCCCAGTCAGCACAAGCAAACATTATTAAAAAGGAGCGCGAGTTAGATGACGCCAGACGCGAAATTGAACTCACGGTTGAGAAAGGCATAAGAGATAAGTTGATAGAAACACGTGAGCGAGCGAAGCGGGAGGCCGAGGAGTCGTTAAAGCTGAATATCGCCGAAAAGGACCAGACAATATCTTCTATGCAGAGCAAAATAGAAGACTTAATGAAAAAGGCGGATCAAGGATCACAACAGCTGCAGGGCGAAGTTCAAGAGTTGGATCTTGAGGAAAATTTAAGACGTGAATTCTCGCTTGACGTTATTGAGCCGGTTCCGAAGGGTGAATTTGGCGGTGATGTGGTGCAGCGCGTTGTCTCAGTAAGCGGACAGCTGTGCGGGATGATTCTGTGGGAATCCAAACGCACTAAGAACTGGAGTGATGGCTGGTTACCCAAGCTGCGCGAAGACCAACGTGCAGCCAAGGCAGACATTGCGGTAATCGTCAGTCAGTCGTTGCCAAAGGGTTTAGACACATTTCAGACTATAGATGGTGTTTGTGTTACTCACCCACGGCTTGTTCTCCCGGTAGCGACCCTTCTTCGCCAGTCGTTAATAGAAGTTGCGCAGTCTCGGCAGGCGATCCAGGGGCAACAAGCTAAATCTGAGATGGTTTATGATTATCTTACGAGCCCAAGGTTCCGGCAGCGTATCGAGGCTATCGTCGAGGCGTTTTCGACAATGCAGGCAGATCTTGAACGCGAAAAGAAGGTCATCACTAAGCAGTGGGCTAAGCGTGACGAACAGATTAACCGAGTCATGAAATCAACAGTGGGAATGTATGGCGACCTACAAGGTATCGCTGGTAAAGCGCTGCAGGAAATAGAGAGTCTGGAACTGCGATTGTTAGAAGCTGATGAATAGTTTCAAGTGATCGGAGAAGGGTAATCGTGTGACG
>DTWD01000088.1 GCA_012963185.1 Acidobacteriota bacterium | reverse complement strand
TAGGTCGTCAGCCGTAAAGCGTCGCCCGAATGGTGAATCGACGGCATCACTGTCTGGGGCAGTTGATGCAATGTCGATAACGCTAAAGCTTGCTGATGGTACGGTCTGGTCAACCAGTTCTGGTTCGGCACCTGTGGAGACGATGGCAACCGCGTACCGGCCTTCATTGAGGTAGCCTGGTCCATACGTGATGCCATAGTTGGTCGCCCGTAGTGCTTGAGCACTTTCGAGGAGTCGCTGTCCTTCCTCAGTCTCTCCATTACGCACGAGAGCCAATCCCAGGTTGTAGCTTGCCGTGACATTGTGTTGTTCGCGCGTATACGCACGCCGCAAGTATTCGATAGCGGTTGGGTACTGCTGCATTTCAAGAGAGAGCTGCCCTGCATTAATATTTGCGCCGACATCGAAGGGATCGGATTCAAGGACCTGTAAAAATGCATCGAGCGCATCATTTGGTTGATTTTGTGCTCGCGCGATCAGGCCAAGTAGGTACGCAGGTTGGAGTGCTGACGGGAGTAACGAAATGGATGTGCGCACAGCACGTTCAGCGGTACTAAAATCTTGCGCGTGGTAGAGCGCCAGCGCGAGATTAAAATGAGCGGTGCCGAGCGTGGCATTCAAAGCGCTGGCCTCACGAAAGGAGTCGGCTGCGCCTTGATAGTCAAATTGCTCAAGAAGTGCCACGCCGTGGTTGTTCGCACGATAGGCATCTTCATTAATCGTGTAAAGTTCGGTTTGCTCTCCACTGCACGAAATGAGAGAAATGAGAGAACAAATCAGGCTAACTCGCGACCACGACCTCATTGTGCGTACCCGATTGGTGTCGCTGCGATGATTCCGTCGTACTCGCGGACCGTGATTGATTGGTTGGCCACGACGTTTGCGACAACATCGGTCTGACCACTTGGCCAGGTCACTCGCAGCGATTTAACGACCACCGTTTTGGCCAGTCCGAAGGTGATTGGCCGTTCGCTTTGTGAGGCATAACTCGATCCGGTTTTCACAAGTCGCCATATTGTGGACTCGTCCTTAAGTTTGATTTCGACACGTGCTCCAATTCCATCTCGATTAGACGCGGTCCCAATAAGTTGCACTCGAAGCACATTTCCTGCTCTCGGGACGTCATTTCGAATGATCTGAGCCGGGCCATCGTTCGTGGTGACAACGATGTCGAGGTCCCCGTCATTGTCGAGGTCTCCATAGGCCGCTCCTCGTCCGACCAATGGCCTGGCCAATACACCATTCGGGTCTGGCACAACCTCCTCGAATTCGCCGTTACCTTGATTACGAAATAAATGGGGCGGTTGGGCATAGGTGACACGCGATTGCACCCGCTCCACGTCGTCGGCGACATGGCCGTTCGTAACAAAAATATCAAGCTGGCCATCAAGGTCATAGTCAAAGAAAAAACAGCCGAACGCGAGTGTGAGTAGAGAGGCGCGACCAATTGCTGAGCGCGGCGCCTCATCAATAAATAAGCTATTTCCTTCGTTGTGGTACAACGCGATCATTTCGTTTGAGAAGTGGCCGATCATTAAACTCGGTCTTCCGGAGCGGTCATAATCGGCGGCATCGACGCCCATGCCAGCCCGTGCGATACCGGTTTCGCTGAATGCCACTCCAGCAATGACTCCAATATCTTCAAACGTGCCGTTCCGCTGATTGTGGTACAACCGGTCGGGTTCCGTATCGTTTGCGACGAACAGGTCTATCCAGCCATCATTGTCGTGATCAAACATGGTGACACCCAGGGCTTTTAATGACGGGTCATCGAGTCCTGCGGTTGCCGTTACGTCAGCGAATGTGCCATCGCCACGGTTTCGGTACAGGGTGGGGCGTTGGCCCGAGTATGACTCTGGTGTGCAATAAGACTTACGTTCCCCATCGAGTGAGCAGAACAAGTCATTGTCAATGTTCCAGTCGACATAATTTCCTACGAATAGGTCGACGGCACCATCGTTGTCGTAATCAAACCAAAGTGCGCTGGTGGAGAAACGGTCGTCACCAACCCCGGCTTCAGTCGTTACATCAACAAAGGTGCCGTCGCCCTGTCCACGGAAGAGGTGATTTGGACCGACTGCCGTGAGATAGATGTCGGTGTGGCCGTCATTGTTGTAATCCGCGGCGGTTCCACCGATGCCATATATGGGGATGTTTAGACCAGAATTGGCCGTGATGTTGGTGAAGGTTCCGTTCTCGTTGTTCCGATAAAGCGCCGCGGTCGTTTCGCTTTGTTCCGTTAGTGGTAAATCGGTTGAGTTGACGAACAAGAGGTCTTGCCAACTGTCCCCATCGACGTCGAGCACGACGACACCAGCGCCCAGTGTTTCAGGTAAATATTTGTTGCCCGTTGCTCCACTATGGTGGTCAAAAGCAATGCCGGTCAGAGCCGTGACGTCAACGAATTGAGCGTTTGGCTGGGCTCCAACGACTGAAAGAAACAGCAGGCAGAGGAAGTAACTGGTTCCTAGGCAGGCGCGCCTCACGACAGTGCCAGTATTACAGGTCTCGGCGATCAGTGCTCGTGAACCGGCTGACGTTCGTTGTTGTCTTCCGGGGAATTCAACAAATAGGGTCCTGTAATGGCTTGGGATGGTTCATCTGCTTTGAAGCGCTCGTAGAGTATCTGTTCTCGCGCCGCCCGTTCCGTCTCGCCGTTGCCGCGGTATGCCAGCATCAAGTTGTAGTGTGCAAGCAGGTTTTCCGGGTCGATGCGGAGAACCTCGGTGAAGGTTTCGATGGCTTCTTCAAATCGTCGTTCAAGAAAATGCACGCGTCCAATTTCTCCGAGCACGACACGATCCCGCGGGTACTGCGTTCGGGCGATGTTGAAATGCTTCAAGGCTTCGTCGTAGCGGCCAAGTGTACGAAGTGCTGATCCCAGGAAGAAATGTGCTCGCGCCAGATCAGGCGCTAATGCCAGCGCCGCCTCGAGTTGCGGAATGGCGTTTTCGACATCACCCTCTTGCAGAAGCACGCGCGCCAGGTTGATAGGGCCATCAGCGTAATCCGGGTCAATGGTGATCACGCGGCGGAACGCCTCGGCAGCACCGCGCAGGTCACCTTGCAACAGCAGTCCGATTCCGTAGTCATTCCAACGTTCGCGAATGTTGGCTGACGGGACAGAGATACTTGGTGGGTCCGGAAGTGTGGTCGCGTCATCGATGACACTCAGAGAGGCTTCAGTTTCGGCCATTACCGTGATCGGTAAATCTGGAATGGTCTTCATGTCGCCAGAGACCAGTGATGTATCACCGGTGAAGACCCAATGTCCGTCGTCGTATGCTGCCGTCGGTTGTGCAATGTCTACATTAGGGTCTCGGGTGCCCGCGTACGCCCACTGGGTGTACCACCAGTCAAATTTTCGGTGATTGACCTTGGCGCGTAAGAAAATCTTGTCGCCCACTTCTTCTGGGACACGGAGACGATAGTGAATGGTGTCGGCGGCACCTGGTGGAATGAGTCGGACGTAGGCCACGGATCGCGTCATCCATGCGTTTCGTTTATTGATCACGTTGCCATGAGCATCTAATTGGCGGCTTCGGTAGAAGTGCGCATTCGGATCGACGGGCCCTCGACCTTCATCAGCAACGGATCCATCGTGAAGCAGGATACGTCCCTGATCGTCCCATGCTTCAAATTCGACCCACACATCGAAGGCATCGACCGTTCCACCTGGAAAAAAGTGCCCAACGTTTCGCGTTCGGACAACGACTTCAACACGAATCGACTCACCCCGCCGCACCGCAACAGGTGTTACGTCGAGTGGCGCAAAGACTTCTGCTAGGGGACCGGTCGTCGTCACACCACGTATTCCGAGCGCGGGTGATTCTTCGCCAACACCAAAGGTACTGGCAATCGTTGGGATGTTATCTGCGGTTAGTGGTTGTTCGTTAGGAGGTGTGGTTTCCTCT
>DTWD01000087.1 GCA_012963185.1 Acidobacteriota bacterium | reverse complement strand
GAAAACGGGTACTCGGCATTCGATGGAATCGACGATAAACAGCTGCCTCTGCTGACCGTACTGAATGCACAGTCCATCAAAGACGTTCTCGTCTGCGGATTAGCAACGGACTACTGTGTTCGGGCGACCGTGCTCGATGCGTTGCGGTCCGGATTCTCCACGTTCGTCATAGTGGATGCAATTGCGCCGGTCAACCTAAACGAAACCGATGGTGAGGAAGCCACACGCGAGATGCAGGACGCCGGTGCCTACATGCTAGACACCGAGGCGGCCCAAACGTGTCTAATAAACGGTAACGGTGATCATCGCCGACTTGGAGATTGCCTTCGATAGCTTCGCGTGCACTAATTTCCGGTCAACGGACTCGGACCGCCACGGAAAGTCAGCAAGTAATCTCTAATGGCTTCAATCTGGCGATCGCCGTCACTATCGAACTGCGGATAAAACGAGCCTGGCAGTTCGGTCCAGAGCATCGGCATCCGTGTTCCCGGCTGGATCTCCAGTGGTTCCCGCAACCAATCCAGAATCCAGTCCGGCTGCAATCGTTCACTCGTCATCCGCAGGTCAGGAGCCAACGTGTCCGTCGGTTGATCCGCGGGAATCGTATCTAGCACATGACATTGCTGACAGCGTAAGAGATCAAAGAGTTCCTCTCCAACCTCATTCTCTGCCGAGGTGGCAACGGATTCATGGGTGCGAAACATCCCGACGCTATCCGAGACCGCTCCGAAGTACTCGATCGCCGTATTCCAATGTGCGTCTGCTAATCCGAACGTGGGCATCCGCACGTCGAGCCACGGCCTGATTGGGATCGGACCTCTGAAAAACGCGTAGAGCCAGTCTGGTTGCACCTTCGCGCCCTCCGGCGTCAAGAGCGGAGGCGCCAATGACGGGTCCGCCACCAGATTGACATAGTCACCACCGTCACCTTCCATCTGGTGACACCCAATACAATTACGCCGTCGGAACAGATTTCGGCCGTCACGAAGCGCATCTTGACGGGCCGAACGAGGAACATGAGCAGCAACTGGCTGCACTTCAGCCTGGAGGCTCATGATCGCCGTAGCGAAGAGAGTTGTCTCCTCTTCACTCATCCCAAAATTTGGCATCCGAAGCTTCTCAAGTGGTTGCAACACACGATCGCGGTCGAAGGCTCGCGGGTCGCGCATTTTCTGCTTAAACCAGTCCACTTTCGTATGGGGAATGTCGTGTACGAAGGCGAAATCAAGACGCGCAATCAATTTCGTGCCTTCTTCCGTCAACTCAATACCAATCGGCTGCCTATTTTCGAACCCTTCAATATCGTGGCAGCTATAACAGCCATACCGGCCAATGACCCGCTCGCCCAATTCGAGGAGCCGTTCGTCCGCTGACATGGATCCAACCAGTGCCTCAGCCTCCGCGACCGGCACGATCGACCTAACGTAATCGAATAACACCGCTTCCACGTCGGCGTCTGTGTACGTCGCTTCGGCCGTCCGTCCACCAGAACCACTGAGTGACGCCAAGTAGGTCGCAATGTCGGCGGCCTCTTCGTCAGTCAACCGCAAGTTCGGCATGTACGTGTTTTCACTGAAGTGTTTGGGATCACGTACCCAGTCGTACAACCATTCATAGCTGGTCTTATTCCCAATATTCTGCAGCGGCTGCCCGAACGTACGCCGGGTCCCGGCATCCAACCGTGCTTGGTCCTCGGTAATATGGCAGGCCAAACAGCCGACAGACCCAACAAGTTCCTCACCACGGGCGGCGTCGCCCAACGGTGGCGACGCGTTCGCGAATTCATGTCCGTCTGAGTGGGCAAACAAATACGCAACCGTCGCGTCGATTTCAATCTCATTGCGCTGAACATCCTCAGGGGCGCTAGTGTTCGAGTTGTACCAAAATCGTGGCATCCACGTGCTGGCCTTAACTTCTCTGGGATCCCTAATCCAAGTCGACGCCCACTCCGGCGTGAGTTTCGCACTGATCTTGGTCAGGTCTGGTCCAGGCTTTCTCAAATCCGTGAAGCCGGCGGTTATATGGCACGCATAACAACCAGCGCGCTCATACAGGCCATACGCCAAATTCAAGTCAGGCGCCTCTTCGACGTACACGGTTCCTTTATGGCATTTGGCACATGACGCCTCGGTCATATTCGTAGGAAGCATTGGGAAATCCCAATAGTGCGGAACATCCCAACCATAGCGTGCTTCCCATTCCGCCATCTGCGTGTCAGTTTCCGGCGTGTGCGAGGAACTAATGAAGCCGAGGGATTGTCCCATGCCCTCGTGACACACCGTGCAGCCCGTTGTCTGCACAGGATGCGGTGATGCGCTACCCACATACGCATCTAAATTCGGATGGGTTGTATACGGCTGCGGGTAGCCTTCGAAGCCTTCACGATCGATCGCGACATGACAGGTCGTGCAGCGGTCCATTTTCAACACACGAGTAAAGTTAACGTCATCCACCATGTTGGGAGTAATCACTTGTCGAACCGTTAAGCTCGGCGCCATAAAGTCGAGCAACGGGGCATTCAGGAGGATATCGCCCACAAAGTCGACCTGTAACTCTGCAACCAGTTCCCGTAATCGTTCGG
>DTWD01000086.1 GCA_012963185.1 Acidobacteriota bacterium | reverse complement strand
CGTCGATGCCTTTTTTTCGAACGGTCTTTGTTTGGGTATTTTGTTTTCTGTCGGTCTTTGATGCCATAGAGGTTTTTGGGCAAAGTCTGCGCGGTAGTTCGGCGTCTCTCGATCGCCAGAACACGCAGGCAAAAGAACACGACTTTACAGTTTTGCGCGATCCTCGACAGTTAAAGCGTTTCGTTGGGCTGGAACTCCTTGTTCCTGTTCAGGCGAATAACGATTTCGTTTTAAAAGATGTGTCATTTCCGTACGCTCGTCCTGAGGTGCAACTTTTTATTGACCGACTTAGTAGGCAGTACCGGAGAGCCTGCGGCGAACGATTGGTGGTGACTAGTTTGACCCGCCCTCGAAGCCACCAACCGCACAATGCCTCAACTCGTTCGGTACATCCGACGGGCATGGCGCTCGATTTGCGCCGACCGCGGCGAGGACCGTGCCGCCAGTGGCTTGAGCGCGTCTTGCTCTCTCTTGAGGGACACCGTGTACTTGAAGCTACATTAGAGCATCGCCCTCCGCATTTCCACGTGGCGGTTTTTCCAGTCGCATATCGACAGTATGTTTCCCGTATTACTTCAGGAGGCACCTCTCACCTGGCGACATATACGGTCCAACGTCGAGATACTCTTTGGGACATTGCTCGTGATTACGGGACGACATCGTCAGCGATTCGAAGAGAAAATGGGCTTCGTTCGACGGTAATTCGCCCCGGGCAGCGTCTACGTATGCCGGCTGAGTAGACTGTTAACGTATTTGATCTATTCTTCCTTGTCACGTCGGTGTTTTGGTGAGGTTTTCTTGGTGCGTGCGCACAGAGAGGTGTTTACCCATGCGAGTCGCTACGGTCCTACGCACACTGGTGGTTCTGACGTTTGTGTCATCAACTGTCCTCGCCCAGGGGGCATCTGATTGGGCGATGCCCCGGACGGCAGATGGGCAGCCTGACCTGCAAGGTGTGTGGGATTTTAGGACACTAACCCCACTTCAACGACCAGGTGAGCGAGGGGATCAAGCAACGCTGACGGAGGAAGAGGCAGCAGAAATAGAACAGCGTTCCGTCCAAAGTGCTGTTGACGCGGACCAGCCAAGCGAGATTCGAACTGAACCGCTTCCCGTTGGCGGGAATGTTGGTGGTTATAACAATTTTTGGTTTGATCGTGGGGCTGGTGTTGTCGATGACTACCGGACGGCTTTGATTACTGACCCGTCAGACGGCCGTGTTCCCTCCTTGCAGCCTCGATTTGAAATGGTCCAGTTATCACTTGGAGAAGATATTCCTGGTACTCGTCCTGTTCGTGTTCGTGCTGCCGGTATTGGTGCGGATAGTTATGAAGACCGGGGCCTTTCGGAGCGTTGCCTTCTCGGCTTTAACTCTGGTCCGCCTATTGTTCCTGCTGGCTACAACCAAAATCTTCAGATCTTTCAGACGCCGGACCATGTGGTGATTTTGCATGAGATGGTGCACGACGCGCGTATCGTGCCGTTGGATGGACGACCTTACCTGCCGGAAGGGGTACGTCAATGGATGGGTAATTCTGTTGGCTACTGGGAGGGGGAGACGCTCGTCGTCGAATCCAAGAACTTTACCGATAAGACATCGAGCTTTAGCCCGTCCGTTACGATGGCCGCGGGGAATGGCACGACACTTCACCTTACCGAACGCTTTACGCGAGTCGCTGGCGATACGTTGCTCTACGAATTTACTGTTAATGATCAACAGACGTTTACGCGACCATTTTCTGCGGCGATTCCAATGCAGCGAGGCGATGCGCTTGACCGCCAGATACGTTTGTTTGCGGGCGAACTGCGCGGCGGCGCCCGCGTCGTCGATCGTATTGGCCGTGCCTT
>DTWD01000085.1 GCA_012963185.1 Acidobacteriota bacterium | reverse complement strand
TTCCATCCTGTCGGTACCTGCAAAATGGGACCAGACGAGTTTGCGGTGGTTGATGATCGGTTGTCAGTGCATGGGATGTCCGGCCTGCGGGTTATTGATGCATCGATTATGCCGAGAATTACGTCTGGAAATACCAATGCACCCACGGTGATGATCGCCGAAAAAGGTGCGGAGTTTATTTGTGAAGACGCACGGTAATCATTCTGTGATGGTCGTGTGTTCATAAAGAGATGTCATGACAAAAGATAAATCCATCGCAACAGTGCCGTTTTGGATCAATGGGCGTGAAACGCTTTCTGCGGGCGGACGCCAGGGTGAGGTGACGAACTCTGCAACGGGTGCCGTCGTTCGGCATGTATCGTTTGCTACGGCAGAGGATGTTGATCGTGCGGTTGTATCAGCGTCTGACGCGTGGCCCCAGTGGAGTGCGACCTCGCCACTCCGTCGTGCTCGTGTGTTGATGAAGGCACGAGGTCTTGTTGACCACTATAAAGACGAACTCGCACAACTGATTACTGTTGAGCACGGTAAAACACTGCCGGATGCACTGGGGTCGATTCAGCGGGGGCTTGAGGTGTTGGAGTTTGCGACCGGGATCCCACACTTGCTGAAAGGGGAGCACTCGGACAATGTGGGGTCTGGCATTGACTCGCATACCTTAAAGCAGTCGCTCGGTGTGTGTGCCGGCATTACGCCGTTCAATTTTCCTGTCATGGTTCCGATGTGGATGGTGCCTGTCGCGCTCGCCTGTGGCAATACGTTTGTGTTGAAGCCGTCCGAGAAAGATCCGTCGGCGAGCATGGTCCTGGCTCGGATGTTTCAAGAAGCCGGACTTCCGGACGGCGTGCTCAACGTTGTTCATGGGGATAAAGAGACGGTGGATGCCATTCTGATGCATCCGCAGATCGCGGCGGTCTCATTTGTTGGGTCAACGCCGGTTGCAAAGTATGTCTACGACACGGCAACGAATAATGGGAAGCGTGTTCAGGCACTTGGTGGGGCCAAGAATCATGCGGTTGTGTTGCCAGACGCCGACGTGGATGGTGCAGCGGAAGCATTGATCGGGGCGGCTTACGGTTCGGCAGGCGAACGGTGTATGTCGATTTCGGTGGTTGTGGCAGTGGGCGATGCCGCTGAACCCCTGATGCAAAAATTGAAACAGAAAGCGTCCTCGTTGGTTGTCGGTCCGGGAGATGGAGAGGGCGTTGAGATGGGGCCACTCATCACGAAAGAACATCTTGAGCGCGTGACCCGGTACATCGATATTGGTGCGACCGAGGGGGCAACGCTGGTTGTGGATGGACGGGACATCGCGGTCGAAGGTGAGGGTCGTGGCTATTTTGTTGGTCCGACGCTTTTTGATCACGTTACTCCTGACATGAAGATTTACCAGGATGAAATTTTTGGTCCCGTGTTGGTGATTGTGCGGTCGGAGACGTTCGACGACGCGATTGCGTTAGTCAACAGGAACGCGTTTGGGAATGGGACCGCCGTGTTTACACGGTCGGGTTCCGCCGCCAGACGATTTGAACAAGACATTGAGGTCGGCATGGTTGGTGTGAACGTTCCCATCCCTGTGCCGATGGCATTCTTTTCGTTTGGCGGATGGAAAGATTCGTTATTTGGTGACCTCCATGTGCATGGCGTGGACGGCGTCAAGTTTTATACGCGGACGAAAGTAGTTACTAAGCGTTGGCCTGACGTGTCTGAAGAAGCGAGTCTCTCAATGCCAACGATGAAGTAGTGGCAAAATTGTCTAGTCGGATGGATGCGCAGAAATCTAAGGTCAAACGATTGCTTGAAGTAGAGTAGTAAAATTTCTTGATGCCGAGGTGGCGAAACTGGCAGACGCACAGGACTTAAAATCCTGTGACCTTATAGGTCGTGCGGGTTCGATCCCCGCCCTCGGCACTCATTTGGTCCCAGTTTTAGAGGGTGAGTTAGCTAGGTCGTGCAACCCTGATACGACTCCTCACCTAATTTGACAACCAGTATGACAACCACCGGCATCTTGGGGTG
>DTWD01000084.1 GCA_012963185.1 Acidobacteriota bacterium | reverse complement strand
TAAACATGGCGGCCGACGTTGCATCTCCAGAACTCACAAGACCACCGGCATAAACACGCGGTGCGGACGCGACGACTGCCGAATCAGCATCAACAGCACGCAACAGTGCTTCCACATCGATCCCCGCTCGCCCACCAATAGTGTCGAACATGCTCCGGTCAGGTCTGAATTCTGCGTCGTGAATCTCAATTTGCCCGTTAACTAATGAGGTCGCACTCTCGACCATCTCGGCCAGTAACCCCTCGGTCCATCCCACGAGCAGCACATTGGCCGCAAATCCGACCGCCAAACCCAGAGCAGTCAGGGTCGTGCGTTTACGATTCCGACCAAGGTTACGCCAGCCGATCCGCAACCATGGAGATCCATGCATAGAGAGTTATCGTTGACGTTGAAGATTTCGGAGAGAAAAGAACGACTGCTCAATGCCAATATCAAACTCAAGTTCTTGATACTGGATTGAGGTGCGCTCACCGGGTTTATCAGCAGGCTGCATCTCCATAACCGCTGGCACTAGCCGCCCTCCCAATTCTGAAAAACCGCTGTACATCATCGTGCGAGATAATTCGCCATCCTCGTCGTAAAACCTTGTCCACAACGGCATGTAATCGTCCTGCCGAACCTGGTATTCAATATGCCCCCAGACGACCGCAGCGGTTGGTTTCGGAGTTAGACGAAATTCCCAGACATTCATACCATCTCGGTCACCGTCAAAAATCAACTCCACATCATAGTCATCAATCAGTTGACTCTCTTTCACCAGGTCATCATTCGTAAAATGCGAACCCATCCACGCTCCCCCCATCATCGAGGATGGGATCTTGATCGTCCGATCGACTTTTGGTAGGTAATTCCAAATATCACCGTCAGCCATGAGCGTCGCCGTCCCCGCCTCTTTGCGAGGTGCACGCAATCGCACGAGCGAATAGTCAGTACCGAGAGACCAGAGTTCCATCGTCATCTCCCGCTCCCAATTCTCCGTGACGACTTCCATCGTGGCCACGCCCCGGCTTGAGTCACCACGCAACAAGCGGTCAACCCGATTAATGATTTCCAAAGGATCGGTTTGCGCGGTCACCAGACTTGGTACGATCACACAGCCCGCAACAAACAGGCCAACGAGTCGTTTGTTCATATCCCTACGAGTCAGAATGACTCTTCTCTGTTCTTATCTTACCGTTGTTCCGGGTAACCCAAAACCTGGAGAACTTCCGATTCAACATCATCAACCGTCGTCTTATTGAACAAGAATTAACAACCTTGACGGCATCCATTTAAGTCTACCCTCTCTTTGGTGTGTGCCGGTCTCAGTGGTAGGATTCCACCATGAAACACTGCCTGTCGGCCCTCATAATAGGAACCTGTATCCTGTTCGTCATGCAGACCCCTGCCAACACACAGGACCGTGAAGAAATTGACGTGGCCTCACTCGGTCCACAAGTTGGAGAGCGGATACCTGAATTTGCGCTCCCTGACCAAAACGGGACGGTTCAGACCCTTGAATCAATTATGGGTGAAGAAGGTGCCATGATCCTCTTTCACCGGTCGGCCGACTGGTGACCATACTGCAAAGCGCAGCTCGTGGAGCTGCAAGAACGGTTTACTGAACTCCGGGCACAAGGTCTCGGTATCGCCGCTATTAGTTACGACACTGAAGAAGTGCTAGCCGCCTTCGCACAACGCCGTGGCATTACAGACGTACCACTTCTCTCGGATGACGATTCCGCAGTAATTCGTGCGTTCGGAATTTACAACCACGTTGCGGAGGAAGGCATCGGCGAAAATAAAGATGACGCTGCGGTCAAAGCTGATGTTGAAAAATACGTTTCGGTATTTGGCGCGAACCCCATGATTGTTGGCACGCCGTTTCCTGGCACATTCGTCGTGGACAGAGACGGTCGCGTCACGTCCCGATTTTTTGAAGAGTTCTATCGCGAACGGAACACTGCCGCGAACATCATGTTGAAACTTGGGGCACCCATCTCTGGCATTTCCGGTAGTACCGGAGAAACCCCGCATCTCGACATTGTTGCGTCGCAAAGCAACCCGGATATCACTGTGGGCAGCCGCTTTCATCTCGCACTCGACATCACTCCAAAACCCAATATGCACGTGTACGCGCCAAGCGCGTCAGAACTAGGGTATCGGGTTATCGACCTTCAACTCGACACCCCAGATTTTATTCGTGCCTTACCGATTCAATATCCGCCATCGGAGAGCTATTACTTCGAACCACTCGATGAGCGCGCAGACGTATTCATGCAACCCTTTCAGCTAATCCAGGAAATCGTTGTCGGTGGTTCTCCTGAAGCTGCTGAACAATTGGCGCAACTTGATGTTTTGACGTTGACGGGACAGCTCGACTATCAGGCCTGTGATGACAAGGTCTGTTTTAATCCGGTCTCTGTCCCACTCACATGGACACTAACGGTTAATCAACTGGACCGACAGCGGGCGCGTTAAATGCCGCCGACGATTGATTATATGCCTCTCGTAGCGATTGGGGGGGCACGGCAAATGTTCCTGCTAACCGGAATATCCGTCGCTCTTTACGTTTAGTACCGCTCACCCCATTGAGAACGGGACCGTTGCGCAAAACACCTCGCACACCTATTCAGATGTTTAAGTAAGGGTCTTTAACGTACGACCACTACGGCGTGTAAGGCTGGAGCCGGTCCTTCCGCCACGCCCAAGCAGTTTCGACCATCGCATCAAGTGTCGGATAGGCTGGCCTCCAGCCGAACACATCGGTCGCACGCGCAGCACTCGCAACAAGTCTCGCTGGGTCACCATTACGCCGCGGTGCAGGTACCACCGGAATGGGGTGCCCTGTCACCCGTCGAACAGACTCAATAACGTCTCGATTCGAAAAGCCGGTTCCCGTCCCAAGATTGAATGCTCCCGAGTCGAGGTCGTCAATACTTGAAAGAGCTAACACATGAGCATCCGCAATATCACTCACATGAATATAGTCACGGATACACGTTCCATCTGGCGTCTCGTAATCATCTCCGAACAGCCGTATCTCATCACGCAACCCCAGCGCTACTTCTAACAGGATTGCGATCAAGTGGGTTTCGGGAACATGAAACTCTCCCCGTTCAACGGTTGCACCACACGCGTTGAAATAACGAAAGGAAATATGCCGAAGTCCATAGGCGGTAGCGTACCAGGGAAGCATCTGTTCAAAGCACCACTTGGAGGCCCCGTACGCATTCACAGGCACCCTGGCCGCATCCTCAGTGATCGGGACCGCTGCTGGTTCGCCATAGACGGCCGCTGTCGATGAAAACACCAAGCGATTCACTCCGGCGTTGACCATCGCATCAAGCAGATTCAGTCCGCCATGGACATTGACATCAAAAAATTTTGCCGGATCAGTTACTGATTCACCGACCAAGGCTTCGCCGGCCAGATGCGCCACGACGTCTGGTCGCACATCCGCAACGGCACGTATCAGCCAATCACGATCACGAAGATCCCCACGAATGAACTCTGCCTCATTCGGAATGGCCATCCGATGACCACGAACCAAGCTGTCCAACACAACGACCGTGTTCCCCCGGCCGAGAAGACGCTCGGCGACCACGCTGCCAATGTAACCCGCCCCACCAGTCACAAGAACTTTCATACTGAAGGGCGCATTATGATACGAAGGAGGTGTCGATGGAATTACGCGGCGTAACTTATATCTTGTTATTCGTCTCAACCGCCTGCACGAATGCACCCGTGCCGGAGCCCGTGGCTCAAAGCACCGCCATCGTGTACGACGGTGCTCAAGTCATCATTGGTGACCAAGCAGAGCCCATTCAAGCAGGCCGTGTCGTCATCGACCAGGGAACAATCCGCGCCGTCGGCTCACAAAACGAGGTAATTATTCCGGACGGGGCACAAACCGTGGATATAACCGGTATGACTATCATGCCAGCGCTCGTCAACCTCCATGGACACGTAGGCTTTCAAAAAGGCTTAACGTACGAAGAAGCGAACTACACCCGCGACAACATTTTAGATCATCTCAACCGGTATGCCTTTCACGGAATTGGTGTCATCGTGTCGATGGGTACCGATGCAGGACCAACCTGGCGCGAAATCCAGAACGACCAACTCAGCAAGTCCCTGAGCGGCACACGTCTTGAGACGGCTGGCAGAGGCCTTGCCGCACCAAATGCCGGACCGGGTGCGTCGGCCTTGCGTCCCTCAGCCTACGGCGTGACCACTGAAGAAGAAGGACGCCAGTACGTCCGGGACCTTGCAGCGGACGGTGTGGCGTTTGTCAAAATTTGGGTCGACGATCGTGGTGGCTCAGTAGAAAAGCTTTCACCTCCACTGTATAGAGCGATTATCGATGAGGCCCACCAACACGGACTCGACGTCATCGCCCATGTGTTCTACCACGAAGACGCTGAAGACCTTGTCGATGCCGGTGTCGATGGCTTCGCTCACCTTGTCCGAGATAAGGAAATGGATGACACCTTGGTTACTGCGATTGTCGAGCAGGATGTTTTTGTCATGCCCAATCTAGGAATTTCTGAACGCGGTCGACACAGCTCACCACCAGACTGGCTGAGCGATCCATTACTCATCTCCTCACTCGAACCCGCAGTCTTGGCACGCGCGACAGAAGCATTTGAAACCCGGAATCCTGAAAATGCAGCACGTGCATCGCAATCATATGACCAGATGGAGCGTAGTCTCGCCAAGTTGTACGCCGCTGGTGCTGCACTCGTTCTCGGTTCAGACTCTGGTGTGCAAGATCATTTTTATGGCTTTTCGGCACACCGCGAATTAGCCCTGATGGTCGAAGCAGGAATCTCCCCCATGGATGCGCTTCGCACAGCCACAAGCCGTTCCGCAGACCGTCTAGGGTTCAGTTACTCCGGTCGATTGAGACCAGGTGCTCGTGCAGACTTCATAATTCTCGAAGCAAGTCCACTCGACGACATTCGTAATACGCGAAGGATTGCCGGTGTGTACCTCGCTGGTGAGGCCATCGATCGGAATACGCTGAGTACTAACTGGACATCTGCCGAAGCCAACTAGGAACGACGCGGCCGAACGCAACTTACGGAGACACGGAAAGAACCCGCCGAGAATACCTTTCAGCAGTTCGGGGCTTTTTTCGAGCGTTCTCACCACGCGCCGTGACTTGAGTTCCTATCTCATCGTGCCGAACGTCCGACGCGAACGGCCTCGGCGTTACCTGCTGTTAGACCTCCACCAGCTCGACCAGCACCCAGGATTGTGAAACCCTGTTCGATCCGACGTGGCATATCAGTCGCACTCGCCGTAATGCCGCACGCGATACCTTGCGTGACGCAGACGCCCACGATTGTTTGAATAGCTTCCTCGACTTCCGGATCGCTTCGCGCAACTCCGAGGGAATTCGACAAATCACTCGGCCCGACATAAAACCCCGCGACTCCCGGTACCGACGCAATGGCGGCCGCGTTGCGTACCCCCTGAGCGGACTCAATCATCATCAAGGCGACCAAGTCTCCGTCCGGGTTAAGTGGCCACGTATCTGCACGCTGCGTATAGTCGGCGCCCGATAACCCCCATAACCAACTCCCGATGGCTGCACCAGAACCGCGAAGACCCGTAGGCTGCGGATATGGTGAATTACGCCGCTGTGGATAGCGCATCGCCTGCACTGCCGCACGCGCCTGCTCCGGTGTTTCAATAGATGGGAAAATAAGCCCCATCAATCCGATATCAAGTGCCTGTTTGACAGCCCACGCCGCCGATTCCCGGCCATAAGGGGCAATCCGAGCAAGCGGAGTTACCTTGGCAGCGAGGCTGCCAGTTTCCGCAATCGCACGCTTGTCAATCATCCCAAGCAGAAAT
>DTWD01000083.1 GCA_012963185.1 Acidobacteriota bacterium | reverse complement strand
GTTGGGTAGGGGGAGGATAAATTTCCCTGTGTAGCCTTTCTCGCGAAGCTTAGGCATCAATTCATCAGCGATGTGCCAGGAGAACAGTAGAGCGTATTCCGGTTGTTCAAGAAATAGTCGAGATTCCTCAAGGACCGGAATGAGCGTGCCAGGCATCATTTTCCCGATCTTGTATGACCCTTTGATTTCCATCACAGCATCGATAATCGAGTCGTCAAGTCCAACATAGTTCACGAGCGTACTTGCGCGCGAGGGCGCACCGATTCCATAGATCCGTTCGCCTTTGCCGCGAATACCTTGTAGCAACGCCATCAGGTCGAGCTTACTTTGCGATACGCGCGTTCGGAAGTCCATGAAGTGTTCCCACGTAAGTTGCTGGTCTTCTACGGCTAAGAGTGCTGCGACCGAAGATTGCACGGGCTTCTGACCATTCCGTGCCGCATAGACACGAATCGAACCGCCATGTGTGGGAATCCGTTTGGCGTGGATGATTTCAAGACCATGCATTTCTAGAAGATACTTCAAACTCTGCAGTGAGTAATACCGCAGGTGTTCGTGGTAAATGGTGTCGTACTGTAACGTTTCGATCAGTGCAAGAAGGTAATGGGATTCAGAAATAAAAATACCGTCGTCGTCTAAGAGAGAAATAATGGACTCGACGATTTCGTGAACATTTTCGATGTGTGCGAAGACATTTGTTGCTGTGACGATTGCGGCGCGCCCATGAGTAGAGGTCACATTGGCGGCAGCGGCCGGTCCGAAAAATTCATTAATGCTCGGAATACCATTACTAACTGCGATTTTGTGAGTCTCGGTCGGTTCGATGCCACAGACACGATGACCCGCGTCGTGAAAATTTGACAACAATGTTCCGTCATTTGAACCAATATCGACGGCGAGTGCGTCGTGACTGATCGGATAAAGGTTCATCACTTCGGTATAAAGTTCGGCGAAGTTGTCTCGCAGGATACGTGTGGTACCACTTGTGTATGCGTAGTGAGGTGGGAACAGTACCGCTGGGTCTACCGTCAAACCAAGCTGTACGAGTTTACTTTCCGGGCAATACAGTAGTTCCGCTGGATAGGCCGGCTGTTCGTTTGGTCGACTGCCAATTGGAGCCATCGTATTGACTGGTGGAAGAAAACCCGCAAACAGAATGGATTGAAGGTCCGTTGAACCGCTGATCTGACAACGGTCGACCAAGACACTCCCTCCGGATCCAGCTGCGAGTGCTTTGGGTGTGAAATATTCAGACATGGAAATCCTCGTTATTGCTGCTGCATGTTTTGCCAGTACCACTCGGCTGTTCGTTTCAGACCGTCTTCTAGCGATATCGATGGAGTGAAGCCCAGGGATTGTAACTTTGTGGTGTCAGGACAGCGACGCGGCGTGCTTCCTGGAAGGAGGGCACTCGGAATGAGACGGATCTGTCTGCCGCATGTGGTTGCGACGAGTTGGGCAAGGTTTGCGATAGAGATCTCACGGTCTGTACCGATATGATAAATATTCAGATGCTCACCGTGTTCCATGACATGAATGAGCCCGCAGATAAAGTCATCGATATAGATAAACGATCGAGTTTCCTCTCCGGTTCCCTGAACTGGAAAATCTAGAGTGCCCGTCGGTTGTTGCGTAGAAGATTCTTCCATCCGAATCAAAAATTGGGGAATGACATGTTCCTGTCCCATATTTGGGCCGTAAACATTGTGAGGGCGAACAATAAGTGTTTTATTGAAGAACTTTCTGCCGTAGTTTACGGATAACAGTTCACTAATGATTTTTCCGCCGCCGTACGAGAATCGGGCATTCATGACGTCTGGCACAATGAGTGGGACTGTTTCATCTGTTGGAATAGACGGTGGGAACTGATACACCTCAGAACTTGAAGCCAACACTAACTCGTGCACACCTTCGGCAATACACGCATCCAGTACATTCATCATTCCTTTAACGGCGACTTCTAGAATTAGTTCTGGTTTTGTGTAAAACGACTCGGTCCCGTTTATATAGGCTAGATGACAGACAGAGTCCATTCCACGGGCGGCCTTGCGGACCACATCGGCATCTCTAATATCTCCTGTAATACATTCCAATTCTTGAAGAGGTTCTTGCTGTCGTTCGATGGCGTTTCGTGAATTGTTGTCTAGCGTGCGAACGTGTGCTCCTGCAACGAGAAAACCTTTCACTAGAGCACTACCGATAAAGCCAGTGCCACCGGTGACGAGAATCTTTTTGTCTTTAAGAGACTGGGACATGGTCACGAGAATTAATGTGGTGTTAGCGAGGGGGTGACTCTGTCGTTGGGGTTGATTTCGGAATTCGAATAATGATGTCAGAAGTCGAAGCGGTACTCATTCGCAATTCTAGCAGTCCCCAAACAAACCAGCGTAGATATGCAACGGTCCACGGTGCAACTCGAAACGTCGACTCTCCTCCGTAGAGTCGATCAATCGAGATGATCGGAACTTCGCCCAGGACTAAACCCATAAGTTGAGCTTTGATTGCCATCTCAAATGCAACGGACCAACCTACCGATGGAGATGCTGCGAGCTCATTGAATTGGGTTCGCCGGAACATTTTGATGCCGATTGTGCAGTCGGTAAATACGGATCCGGCCATCCACCTGAAAAGCTTATTCGCCGTTCGTGACAAGACGCCTCCGACGATTGATCCGCCAAGTCGCCGACCGCCATAGGCATAACGTGTACAACTAACGAAGTCACAGCCTTCGTCCATGAGTGCGAGCATGTCTTCAATCGCCAATACGGGTCCAACTTCATCAGCGGCAAAAACCAGGATGTATTGGCCCGTAGCTGCCTCGACGCCAGAACGGATTGCATTGACGACCCCGCGTCCATAGGTGTTGTGGACGGTTCGTACCGGCAAAGTTTCGGCCAGTTCCTCGACTACCGAAATACTATTGTCAGCAAGAGTGTCATGAACTACCAAGACTTCGTGTTGGACGTCTAGAAGTCCGCGCAGCATCCTGAGCATGATCTGAAGGTTGAGACCTTCGTTCCGTACAGGCATCAAAATTGTCAAGGTACACTCTGATGTTGAAGGTGGCGAAGGGGCGGTCATTGGCGAGCGTCGTTTTAAGCTATATCTTGCTTGGTAAAATGCCCCAGACATCGACAATGTCAAGATGGGCTGGTATCTCAAGTGTACGATACG
>DTWD01000082.1 GCA_012963185.1 Acidobacteriota bacterium | reverse complement strand
GCCCTGAAGGCGGCCGGGGTGTCCTACGAGATGCATATGTTTGAAGGAACCCTGCACGGCTTTCATAACAATTCCACACCGCGCTATAACGAAGCAGCCGCAGCACTGGCGTGGAATCGCACCATCGGCTTCTTTCGGAAGCACTTGGTTTAGATTTACGAAGAGTAGCTATATCGGACGACATGACCACTTCAAAATGTGTCGAGTTGCACATTTTCCTGCTGCAAGGTTCCATAGGAAAATAAATAGTTCAGACTCGTCACAACTCCCTATCGATAGTCCGCGCCAGTCAAACTGTTTAACGTGGAGGACTGCCATTCGCGGAGCTGCTTCGCCAACGCGATTACGATGGCCGGTTCATCTGCAGCTAGGTTGTGTGTCTCTGCCGGATCGTCGCCGAGGTGAAATAGTTCCATGTCCGAGTCTGTGGCGCCATTGATGACGAGTTTGTAGTGGTGATCGAGGATGACGCGTGAACCCAGAAAGTCGTGTGTCTCGATCGTCCGGTAGTGAATGTTTTGAAAGTTGCGGGTCGGAATACCATTCATGAGTTTGACTAACGGTGTGGTTCCAACCTGGAGGTCGGGGTTAATGTACGGGTCACGCGTCCGGTCGTTGAGGCTGTCACTATTGAAACTCCAAAAGAACAGCGGCGATGGCCTCGCGGTCATCGTGCCGTTGATCAACGGCATAAGATTGATGCCATCCAAGGGGCGTTCCGGTATTGCTTGGCCTGCGATCGCAGCAAGGGTCGGTAAGATATCGCTGGTGATGGTCGGGAGTTGGGTGCTGCGCGGTGTGGAGATGTGCGCCGGCCATTCAATGACACCCGGTACCCGAATTCCACCGTCGTATAGGGTGCCTTTCAGCCCTCGCAACGGCGTGTCCGCGAGACCGCTCGGTGGCGTCCCATTGTCGCTGTTGTACCAGAGTAAAGTGTTCTCTCGCAGACCGGTTCGTTCGAGATACTCGCGCAGCGTCCCAATGGCGCGATCCATCGCCGTGATTTCGGCGTAGCGCTCACGTAATACCTCACGCAACGGCCGTTGAATTTGGGTGCCCGTCTCGTTCGATGTCAATGACACAACCTGCGCTGCGTAACGAGTCGGCAGATCGTCATACAGAGCGAGGTCTTGCGGTAAACCACTGTATGGCTCATGCGGTGAGCCGAACCAGACCACCGCGAGGAACGGCGTGCCGTGTTGCGTTGACTTCTTAATAAAGCGAATAGTTTCGTCGATTAGAACGCTCGAGCTCTCCCCGTCCATACGGGTAGGTGGTCCGCCATTTCGTGACAGGACCGGATTCAGTTCAAAAAAATTGTCATGCGATAACCATTCATCAAATCCCATCGCCCCAGGGTTTGTGGGTGACGTGGCCTTGACGGGTCCGACGTGCCACTTGCCGAAATGCCCCGTGGTGTACCCGGCCTCGCGTAATAGATGGGCGATGGTGATTTCTTCTGGACGGATCGACCAGTTTGGTGCAAACGTGCCGTACCGAATTGGGTGACGTCCCGTCAAGACGCTCCCGCGGGTGGGGGAACAGTTCGGATGTGCGGCATAGAACCGATCAAGGCGTAATCCAGTCGCAGCCATTTCATCAAGGACGGGTGTCTGCACATAGGGATGTCCGTTGTAACCCGTCTCTTCCCAGCCATGGTCGTCACCCATGAGCAGAATGATGTTTGGGCGGTCCTCTGCCTGCGCCGCTGTTAGGTTGATAAACACGGTGGCGCAACAGGAGATAATAAGTTGTCGGGTCATGGTTTTAGTCTATATTAATCATCGCATTACACGTCCAGTGGCAGGAGATGCAGGTTGAGTTGGAGTGTGATGCTCGGAGAACCATATTCTGAATTGGAGGAAGAGATGCGTCTAGACCGAAACATGTGTGGGGGAGTGCTGGCGGTTGTTGTTTTACTGCTGGCCTCGTGTACAGCTGGGGATGTGACTGAGTCCACGACCGATGAAACCGCGCCGCCAGTGGTTGCGGAAGTGGCGTTTGACCATGCGGCTCTGATGGGCAACTTTGTACGCGAGTTTAACGCGGACAACCCTGAGGCCCTTGCAAATCTTTTCACCGATGATGGCTGTCGGATGCCTCCGAACCAACCAATCGTTGAAGGGAGAGCAATGCTGCTGGCACAGCTTGAGGCTGCGACCAGTATGACTACCGGAGAACTGAAGCTCACTCTGACCTCATCCGAGTCCAGTGGTGAGTTGGCACATGGGACAGGGACCTTCGAACGTCTCGCCGCCGACGGATCAACGATGGAATTCGGGAAGTGGATGGGCACGTACAAGCTCGTGGACGGCGTGTGGAAAATGCACTGCGACATTTGGAACGCGAATCCACCGCGTTCGGACGATTCTCAGTAGTCTGATAACGAGTTTTCATGGTTGTCATTCTCGTACTCGCGGCACTAAGTACACCACTTCTCGCGCAACCTGATCTTGAGGATTTACGTAGACGTGCGGACGAAGGGTATGTGCGGGCACAGTACAACTTGGCCTTGATGTACGACACGGGCCGAGGAGTTCCGGAAGATAACATGGAGGCCGTGCGTTGGTATCGTAAGGCGGCGGACCAAGGGAATGTGAGAGCACAGAATAACCTTGGGGTGATGTACGACGCTGGTGAGGGTGTGCCAGAAGACAACGCGGAAGCGGTGCGCTGGTATCGTATGGCTGCAGAGCAGGGCGACGCTTCGGCTCAGTACAACCTTGGGGTGATGTACGACACGGGTGAAGGTGTTCCGGAAGACGACGAGGCTGCGGTGCGCTGGTATCGCGAAGCTGGAGAGCAAGGAGATGTAAGAGCGCTACACAACTTGGGCTTGAAGTACTCCAATGGTCGAGGCGCTCCTCAGGATCGGATGTTGTCATATATGTGGTTTGACATTGTGGTGTCACGAACCACGGGAAGCTTACGACACGTTGCCATGCTCAATCGTGATCAAGAGAAGGCTTTTTTGACACCTGCCCAAGTTACCGAAGCGCAACAACTCGCCCGAGACTGGAATGCGGCACATCCGCGTGAGCCGTAAGCCTC